>JAEZBH010000070.1 GCA_023427285.1 Pseudomonadota bacterium | reverse complement strand
CTTCAAGGGGGGTGCCTTCAGGATTGGCCGCGCTTTTTACCATGACCGGCGTCACAGCCCCGATCAGCACGACTTTGGAAACGCGACCTGGCTCGGCACGGGCTGCATAGCGAGCCGCCTCGCCACCGCCCGTTGAGTGGCCGATATGGATCGCGTTCTTCAGATCAAGGGCTGTCACCAGTTCTGCAACATCGGCAGCATAGGTGTCCATCTCATTGCCGGTATCGGTCTGATCCGAGCGACCATGGCCGCGGCGGTCATGGGCAATGACGCGGAAGCCCTGACCGAGGAAATAGAGCATCTGGTTATCCCAGTCGTCGCTCGAAAGCGGCCAGCCGTGGTGGAAAACCAGCGCTTGAGCATCCTTCGGCCCCCAATCTTTGTAAAAGATTTTGGTGCCGTCCCGTGTGGTAATGAATGCGTTTCTCATCGCGATTTCACCCTGGACATGCGGATTTGCGGAAAGCGGATTTGCGGAAAGCGGATTAGGTGCAAGGAACCCCAACGCCAAAGCGGAGAGGCCGGTTGCAAGAACTATCCTGCGTGTGGTGCGAAGGTTGGATACGATGCGTGTCATCTGGAATTGCTCACTCTGTGTTTCGATAGGAACAGTTCTAGCCGCACCGTTTTGGTGGCGGAGGGGGCCAAACTGACAACTACAAAGCCAAAACAGACAATTTACGAAGAACGCAAAGATACTGGTTACGAAGACAGCAAAGATACTGGCCTGAAATTGGACGGCGCCTTAGAGCGGTTTGCGACCAGCTTGCAGCAGGTCGCCCGCTTCTCAAATCCTTTGTTGGTCGCGCTTTCTTAACCGCAAAACATGCGTTTTGCTCGAAAGTCGCTCTAACCCCGAGTGTCAACTCGCGGACAGCGGCGGCTTCTGGCACAACAGTTGCGTTTACGCCTTCAGTTCAGAAGGCACCGCCACCACCATCGTCTACTTCCCTTTTCCGGGTAAAGTGTCATAAGTGACACTGACCTACCATGGTCCGGATCAAGAGCCACCGGTCCATCGCAAGATCCGACCCCGAAAACGTAAAGGGCCAGAAAACGCATGGGGGATCATCAAGGGGACAAGTCCCCCAGATGCATACGAATGTTTACGAACTCCCCCTCGCAGACAGCGGAACACCGGATGCAATTGGCACGTCCGGCGTTCCGGATCGGCAAATCTGCCCGATCAGGCTCCGAACGCGCCGTCGATGGTGTGCATCGCGCCGGTCACGAAGCTTGCCTCCGGTCCTGCGAGCCAGGAAACCATGCCCGCAATTTCCTCGGGGCGGCCATGGCGTTTGATGGCCATGAAGCTGTGCATCAGATCCTTCATCGGCCCGCTTTCCGGATTGGCGTCGGTGTCGATCGGACCCGGCTGCACCACGTTGATGGTGATGCCGCGCGGGCCGAAATCCCGCGCAAGGCCGCGCGCCATTCCCTGCAAGGCAGACTTGCTGAGGGCATAGGCGGCCATGCCCGGCACCGGCATCCGGTCGCCGTTGACGGAGCCGATCACGATGATCCGGCCGCCCTCCGGCATCTGCCGTGCCGCCTCAACCGAAGCGTGATAAGGAGCATGAACATTAATACGGAACAGGCGATCAACTGCATCCGGGTCCAGATCCAGCGCATCGCCGAAAACGCCGATGCCGGCGTTCACCACCAGCACGTCCAGCGGCCCGCTGTCGCGCACGCTGGCAATCACGGCGTCGCGGTCGGCGCTATCGGCCAGTACCGCCGTCGCGCCCGTCTCGGCCGCCAGCGTCTCGGCCGCATCGCGCGAACCGGCATAGGTAAAGGTCACACGAGCGCCGTCGGCCGCAAACCGCCGTACAATGGCAGCGCCAATGCCACGGCTGCCACCCAGAACCAAAACGGACTTGCCTTCAAAACCGGCCATCAGGCCCTCCTTGCTTTTAATGTAGTAGGGACTACATAAAGCATTCGAGGATTGGGTCAAGGATTTTTATAATGGACACTACAAATAAAGCTCGCCAGCGTGGCCGCCCCCGCCGCTTCAATCCCGACGAAGGGATCGCCATGGCGCAGAATCTGTTCCATGCACACGGGTATGACGCCGTCAGCGTCTCTGATATTACCGAGGCGCTTGGCATCAATCCGCCCAGCTTTTATGCCGCCTTCGGCAACAAGGCAGAGCTGTATGCCCGCGTTCTTGAACGCTACTCCCGCACCAACGGCATTCCGTTATCTGAAATTCTGCGCCCCGACCGTCCGGTTGCCGAAGCGCTGACAGCCTTGCTGGAAGAGGCCGTCCGCCGTTATGCCGCCACTCCTGAGACGGGCGGGTGTCTTGTGCTGGAAGGCATGCGCTGCAATGACGCCACCGCGCGCGAGGTTGCCCGTTGCATCAACACCGCGGCGGAAGACCTGCTCCATGACTACATTGCGGCCCGCCACCCGGAACAGGCGAGAGCCCTGACCGATTTCATCTGCACCACCCTCTCCGGTCTGTCCGCCAAGGCACGCAACGGGCACAGTCTGGAGCAGCTCCTCGCCACCGCCCGCCTCACTGGTCTCGCCGTGACCCAGAGTCTCGCCGCCGAAGGCTGATAAACGGACAGGAATTACAGGCGTCCCTCGCGCCCCCATTCCTTAAAAGGACCGCGTCCGCCATGCCGCCGCACGACCCTGAAAACGAATAGGACATGATAAGCGGGGGGCGAAGCCACTGGCTGAGCGTCCCCCTTATGAGCATTATAAAGCGCAGGCCTAATAAGGAACGGAGCCAGCCATGCGCCCAGTCATGCGTGTTGCCAGCCTGCACATTCACCCCGTCAAATCCGCCCGTGCGGTTGATGTGGCTGAGGCGAAACTGCTGCCCTCGGGTTTGGCAGGCGACCGGCGCTGGATGATCGTGGATGAGACTGGCCGCTTCCTCACCCAGCGGGAGGAGCCCCGGCTTGCGCTGCTCAGCGCCGCACCCACAGCAGAGGGCCTGACCGTCAGCGCCCCCGGCCTCCCCCCGCTCGATGTGCCCTGCCCCACGGCAACCGCGCCGCAGATCGTTGCCTTCATCTGGCGTTCGAAGGCGACCGCCCGCGTGGCGGAAAGCGCGAGCCATTGGCTCTCCGGCTGGCTGGGCCATCCCTTGCGATTGGTGTGGTTGCCGGAAGGTGCCAACCGCCCGCTGAACACGGCGTTCGCCAAGGGCCCCGGCGGGGTCGGTTTTCAGGACGGTTATCCGGTGCTCATCGCCAACACCGCCTCGCTCGCTGATCTGAATGCGCGGCTGGAAAGCCTTGCGCCCATGAACCGCTTCCGCGCCAACATCGCGATTGACGGCGCAGTCCCTTGGGCCGAGGACGCGTGGCTGCGCCTGCGCATTGGCGAGACCGAGCTGGAGCTGGTCAAGCCGTGCGAGCGCTGCGTCATCACCACCCTTGATCAGGCAACCGGCGAACGCGCGACCCCGGATCGAGCGGGGCATGAGCCGCTGCGCACGCTCCAGCGCGTGCGCAAGTCGGCAGACCCGCGCGTGAAGGGCGCACTGTTCGGCTGGAACGCCGTGCCGCGTACGCCCGGCCTCATCCGGGTTGGCGATCCGGTCGAAGTGCTCTCCCGCCGCGATGCCCCCTGGCCGATCCGCGCCGCGGTGTAGAGCGCGTCTTTAAGGCCGGGCCATGCCCGTCACCCTTTAAGGCCGGGCCATACCCGGCAGGGGCTGGCTGTCGCACGCGAACTCGGCCTTGGTGCCGGTCGAGACGCAGTGAATAACGAGGCTGGTGCGCGGGTCGATCGACCACGCATGGCTCACGCTGCCCGTGCTGGACGACGCCACGTGCAGCGGGCCGCCGCCCATGCCGCCAAAATTCTGGGCCTCGGCGGGACGATCCTGAACCGCCAGCGACCCCACTGCGCCGAGCACTGCACACGCTGCGCCGAACGCCAGCTTTCCAGACCAATTCATACCAGCCTCCGATAGAATAATATGCTAGATGATGAATATTATGTCGCTTTGTTGCATCCGCTATAACACGGACCACACCCTGGGAGGAATGAATGCGTTTGCCTGCCTTGTCTGCCGTTCTTGCCGGTGGCCTCACGTTTGCCCTTCTGGCCGCATCGACGGCGGCGTCTCCGGCGGCGTCTCCGGCCAGCGCCAAGCTTGACGAGCGCCGTATCAACGCCTCCGGCTTTACCGGCGTTTCCCTTGAGGGGCGCATGAACGTCATCCTCGAGCAGGGCGCGCAAACCGATGTCGTTGCGCGGGGCAGCAAGGCGGCTCTGGCCGATCTTGATCTCATCGTTGAAAAGGGCGTGCTGCGGCTGAAGGAGAAGAAGGGCTTCATGCGCGCCAATCTGCGCAACAAGAACGACGTGGCCACCGTGACCATCCGCATGCCGAATCTGACGTCCTTCAGCCTTGCAGGCGCGGGCGACGTGACCCTCAAGCAGCTGAAGGCCGATACACTCGATCTGAGGGTTGCAGGCGCGGGCGACATAAACGCCGCCGGCACCTGCCAGACGCTGACCATCACCCTTGCAGGCTCTGGCGACGTTGATGCCAAAGATTTCAAGTGCGAGGCGGTTGCTGTGAAAATCACCGGCGCGGGCGATGTCTCAACCTACGCATCCCGTGATTTCTCCGCCCGCATCATGGGCGCTGGCAGCATCGATGTGTACGGCAACCCGGAGAACCGCAAGCGCAGCGTGCTCGGCGCGGGCGACATCACCTATTACAAGTAAGCAAAGACCTTACAGCAAACAGAGGCTCCGCAATTCCTTCAGAAGCGCAGGCGGCAGATCGGCAAGGCCCGAGACGCCGCCGCTCACGCCAGCTGTCCCGCTCCCGCCGTTCAGATCCGCCGGAGCATCCGCCTCTTCCAGATAGCGCCAGCCCTGATGCGGGCGGCGCGGCTGGGGCAGCACCGGCACCACCTCCGGGTCGAGCAGGATGATGCAGTGGGTCTGCCCCTCGATCTCCAGTGGCTCGAAGCCCACAATCTGCTGCCGGGCCGCCACCTGCCGCTTGATAACCCAGTAGAGCGAGCCGCCGTCCAGCAGTTCGGCCTCGCGCTTGGGGCCATGGCGGGTGCGGTGGCGGCACACGCGGCGCCCGTCCACCCGGCCTGCCGCACTGGCAGAGGCGCTCTGATAGGCCTGCAAG
>JAEZBH010000063.1 GCA_023427285.1 Pseudomonadota bacterium | reverse complement strand
CCTTCTCGCTTTACCTGTTCCACCGCCCCATGACGCATTTTCTGGCCAGCGCGGGCGTGAACACGCACACGAACTGGCTGGCCTTTACCGGCGTGCTTGTCGGCATCGTGGCGGCCTGCTGCCTTCTGGCGGAAGTGACGGAGAAGCGGCGTGACGCGGCGCGCCGCCTCTTCTCCGTGCTGATCGGGCGGATAAGGCCGGGGCGCGTGCCGCAAGCTCCGGGGCTCACGCCCAAAGGGTGAGGTGAGGGCCCGCCTGCCACGGAGGCAGTGCGCTGGAGCGGGAGCCTTAAGCCGCGCGCTGCATTTCTGCTGTTTGAGAGGAAAACAGCCGGAAGGATGCGCCCGGTCATGCGGAGGCTTCTTGTCTTTCCTGCACTGGCGTTTGCCGCGTTCGGCGGCGCTTGCGTGCCTGCGCTGGCGGATGCCGGGGCTCTTGTTCAGAAGCTGAAGGACGGGTCCAGAGGTGCGCCGGTGATGGTCGTTGCGCATCGGGGATGCTGGTCGAATGCGCCGGAGAATTCCCTCTCTGCCATTGAGCACTGCATCGCTTTGGGCGCGGACATGGTGGAGCTGGACGTGCGCCGCACGGCGGACGGCAAGCTGGTGCTGATGCATGATGCCACGCTCAACCGCACCACCACCGGCAGCGGCAAGGTGGCGAACATAACGTTCAGCGAGCTGCGGGCGCTGAGGCTGCAGCAGGGTGCGGGCGGGCCGAATGCTGCCGTTCTGGAGGCGCAGGTGCCAACGCTGGAAGAGGCGCTGCTGGCCGCCAGAGGGCGTATTCTCGTCAACCTCGACCTCAAGGTCGAGAGCGAGGCCGAGGTGTTCGCGCTGGTGGAGAGGCTCGGCATGAACGGGCAGGTTCTGATGAAACTGCCCGCAACGCCGCAGGAGGCGCGCCTGATAAACGCGCCCTTCCACGGCAAGACCCACTACATGCCCATCGTTGGCGTGTGCCTCCCGAAGAAGTCTCCCCACTGCGAGCCGCAGCTGCCCGCGCCGCTGGCGGACTACGCCCCCTTCAATCCGGTGGCGTATGAGGTGGCGTTCTTCAGCGATCCTGATTTTCTGGAGGAAACGCTGGCCCAGCCGCGTGCTGAAAATACGCGGATCTGGGTGAATACGCTTGGAAAAGAAGATGAGCGGGCGCTGGCGGACCCCGCCAGGACATGGGGCGAACTGCTGGAGATGGGCGTCTCCATGATCCAGACCGACCGGCCCGAGGCGCTGCTCGCCTACTTGCGATCAAGGGAGGAGCGCTGATGCGGGCGCTCAGAGCGGTTTGCAACCAGCTCGGCAAGCAGGTCGCCTGCTTCTCAAATCCTTTATTGGTCGCGCTTTCTTAACCGCAAAACATGCGTTTTGCTCGAAAGTCGCTCAGTCGAAGCCCGGCTTGTTCTGGCGCAGGGATTTGACCTGCCCGCGCTTCGACTTGGACTCCAGCCGCCGCTGCTTGCTGCCGTAGGTGGGTTTGGTCTCGCGCCTGACGACCGGGCGCACCGTTGCCTCGCGGATCATCTCCACCAGCCGCTCGATGGCGTCTTCCCGGTTGCGCTCCTGACTGCGGAAACGCTGGGCGGTGATGACGATCACCCCCTCGCGCGTCATGCGCTTGCCGGCAATGCGCACCAGCCGCTCGAACACCTCATCGGGCAGGCTTGGGGAGGCGTGGGCATTGAAGCGGATCTGAACGGCGGTCGAGACCTTGTTGACGTTCTGCCCGCCCGGTCCCGAGGCGCGGATGAAGCTCTCCTCGATCTCGTCATCCTGAAGGATGATGCGGCGGGTGACGGGGATCATGGTTGGTTTCCTCTGGCATGGCGGCTGGCGGGGCAGGGCCTTCAGCCAGATCAGACCTATTCCATTTTGATGCTGCGCGCCAACGGTCAACGATTCAGGCGGTTCAGGCGGTTCAGGCGTTTTCTTTGCGCATGGGAAGTGAGTTTGAACTGCTGAGCCTCAAAGACGCGGCGATTGTGTTGTGCGCGGCGGGGGTGGTCGTTCCGGTGTTCTATCGCCTGCGCATCAGCTCGGTTCTGGGGTTCATGATCGTTGGCATGCTGGTCGGGCCGTTCGGTCTCGGCGCGCTGGCGGATGACCTGCCGTGGCTGAGCCACATGACCATCACCGGCCATTCCGGCATTCATGGAGTGGCGGAGCTGGGCGTGATCCTGTTGATGTTCACGATCGGGCTTGAGTTGTCGTTCGAGCGCATCATGGCCCTGAAGCGGCTCATTTTCGGCATCGGGCTGTTGCAGGTGGTGCTGTCGGCGGGCGCGTTGATCGGGGTGGGTCTGGCGCTGGGTCTGCCGATGAAACCCGCCATTGTGCTGGGGCTGGGGCTGGCGATGTCCTCCACCGCCGTCATCATCCAGATTTTGTCGGAAAAGCAAGAGATCGCCACCGGGCTGGGGCGCACCACCTTTGCCGTGCTGCTGTTTCAGGATGTGGCGGTGGTGCCGGTGCTGTTCATCGTCGGCGTGCTCGCCTCGCGCCGGGCGGCGACTATGGGAGAGGAACTCGCGGTCGGCATCATCGAGGCGATTCTGGCCGTTGCCGCCCTCATCCTCATCGGGCGGCGCATCTTGCGCCCGCTGTTCCGCATGGTGGCCGCCACCCGCAGCGCCGAGATGTTCATGGCGGCCTGCCTGCTCGTGGTGATGACGGCCAGCCTCACCACCTATTTCGTCGGGCTGTCGCTCGCCATGGGCGCGCTTATTGCCGGGCTCTTGCTGGCCGAGACCGAATACCGCCGCCAGATCGAGGTGAGCATCGAGCCGTTCAAGGGCCTGTTGCTCGGTATTTTCCTCATTTCCATCGGCTTGTCCGCCGATCTCGGGCTGGCCATCCGCCACCCGCTCGCAGTGCTGGGCGGGGTTGTCGGCCTCATTGTCCTGAAAGCCGCCATCGTGACCGCTCTGGGCTGGCTGTTCCGCATTCCCTGGCCAACGGCGCTGCGCAGCGGCCTGCTGCTGGGGCCGGGCAGCGAGTTCACCTTCGTCATTCTGGGGCTGGCGCTGGGCTACCGGCTCGTTGCGCCCGAAACCGGGCAATATGCGCTGCTGCTGACCGTGCTGACCATGGCGCTCATCCCCATGCTGGAGTGGCTCGGCTGCCGCATTGGCGATACTGTAAAGGCTCTCAATCCCATGCTGCCCGATGAGGCGCAGGTGGCGGTGCCGCAAGGGGAAGCGCCGCAGGTGCTGGTCGCCGGGTTCGGGCGCGTCGGGCAGATGGTGGCCTCGCTTTTGAGGGCGCACGGCATCAGCTACATCGCCATTGATTCCGATCCTGAACTGGTGGCGGTTCTGCGGCGGCAGGGGCAGCCGGTCTATTATGGCGACATGGCCCGTATCGACTTCCTGCGCCATGCGGGCATCGACACGGCATCGGGGCTGGTGGTGACCATGGGCCACCCGGCCTCCGTTGAGGTGCTGGTGGCGATCGCCCGCGCCGAACGGCCGGACCTGCTCATCGTGGCCCGCGCGCGCGATGCGGATCAGGCCGCGCGGCTCTACCGTGCAGGCGCAACCGATGCCGTGCCCGAGACGCTGGAGGCCAGCCTGCAACTGGGCGAGACGCTTCTGATCGATCTGGGTGTCCCGATGGGCCGGGTCATCGCCTCGGTGCATGAGCGGCGGGAGAACTTGCGCGATGCAATCCAGAGTCTGGCGCCGGACCGGCGCGTGCGCAACCATGCGCGGCGGCGCGCCGAAGGCGGCGAGGGCGGGTTCGAGCCGGAGGGGAAATGACGGGCCTCAGAGCAGACCCTGCTCGAAAGCGGCGCTAGCGCGCGGCGTCTGATGTCAGCCCTTCCTGCTGGCGCAGCAGATGCTTGTGGATCCTGCCCGCCGCGGTGCGTGGATAGTTCGAGCGAATGACGAAGCTCTTGGGCACCTTGAACCGGGCCAGCCGTTCCCGGCAGAAGCGGATCAGCTCCGCCTCGTCCGGCGGGATCATGCCGGGGCGCAGGATCAGGTAGGCGCGGCCCACTTCTCCCCAGTGCTCGTCCGGCACGCCCAGCACCGCCGCCTCAAGCATCGCCGGGTGCTGCACGAGCACGTTCTCCACCTCGGCCGGGTAGATGTTCTCTCCGCCTGAGATGAACATGTCCTTGATGCGGCCCGCCACGTAGTAATAGCCGTCTTCGTCCTGCCAGCCGATATCGCCCGAGCGCAGCCAGCCGCCCGGCGAAAAGGCAGCGGCGGTTTCCTGCGGCTTGCGCCAGTAGCCCGGCGTAATGCCCGGCCCGCGAAACCAGATCTCCCCGCTTTCGCCCTGGACAACGTCCCGTCCGTCCCAACCGGTGATGCGCACCTCGCAGAGCAGTTGCGGCTTGCCGACCGAGCCGATCTTCAGCGGCGCATTCTCCGGGTCCATGAGGAAGGCGGTGGGGCCGGTCTCCGTCATGCCCATGCCGTTGCACACCCGCGCGCCCTGCTTCAGGAAGAGCCGGATCAGCGGGTCGGACAGGGTTGCGCCGCCGCATCCCCAGTGGCGCACGCGCGCAAGGTCAAGGCCCTGAAAGCGCGGGTGCTGGCTGAGGGCTTGATAGACAGAGGGTATGCCGAACAGGGTGTCGATGCGCCCCGCCGCCAGCAGATCGACCAGACGGTCCACATCGAAGCCCGGCATCACCAGCACCTGCCCGCCGCTCATCAGGGCAGGCAAGGTGTGCAGGTTGATGCCCGCCGTGTGGAACAGCGGCAGGAAGTTCAGCGTCGTCTCGCCCTGACGCAGATCGATGGCCTGACTGATGTTCACGTAATTGGCCATGGCCATGCCGTAGGTATAGATCACGCCCTTGGGCACTCCGGTCGTGCCGGAGGTGTAGATCAGATACCAGGCGTCGTCTTGGGGCCATATTGCCCGGCTTTCAATGGGGCTGACGCGGGCCATGCGCCCCTCGTAGCCGGCAGCCGTTGCGCCGTCGAGCGCGAGCAGCAGGGTATTGCCGGCAATGGCCCGGGCGGTGTTTTCATCTTCCTGCCCGAAGGCGAGCAGCGAGGGGGTACAGTCCTGAATGAGCGGCAGCAGTTCTGCGGGCGGCATCCGCCAGTTGAGCGGCACCAGAATGGCCCCGAGCTTGGCGCAGCCGAACAGAAGCTCGAAGAAGGCAATGCGGTTGCGGCAGAGCACGGCAACCCGGTCTCCCGCCTTGATGCCGTGAAGGATCAGCAGCCCCGCCACCCTGGCGGCGCGCTCATCGAGCTGTGAATAAGTGACATGCTGCCCGCTCGTGATATCCACAAGCGCGGGCCGATTGCCGCACAGCATGGCGCGTTTGGCGGTAATGTCTGTCAGATCGAAAGCCACGTTCGCCCCCGAGCCCCCCTGCCTGAAGCCTGCCCATCCCATCCCACCAGGTTGCAAGGCTTCACGCTACGGAATAGCGCATTTTGATTGGCAATGCCTATGCCTTGTGCCTTGCGTGTCCAAAAGCCGTAAAGGCACAGGCCAGCATCTGCTATGAGATGCGCC
Organism: Pseudomonadota bacterium; assembly: GCA_023427285.1. Classification (GTDB taxonomy): domain Bacteria; phylum Pseudomonadota; class Alphaproteobacteria; order Sphingomonadales; family Sphingomonadaceae; genus Pedomonas. The sequence goes on along the minus strand of JAEZBH010000063.1, from coordinate 2,964 downwards.
GGAGTTCATGGTGGGGACAGGAAAACCGCAGGATGCTCATGGAACAGACAGCACGCGCCGGAAGCCTTCCGGATGCAGGCCCGAAGGCGGGGCGTTACCGCTTCTTCGTGCTGGCCATGCTCATTCTGGTTTACACGTTCAACTTCATCGACCGGCAGATCATCGGCATTCTGGCAGGACCCATCAAGGCGGAGCTGGGCCTGTCCGATACCCAGCTGGGTCTCATGGGCGGGCTGGCCTTTGCGCTGTTTTACACGGCGCTCGGCATTCCCATCGCATGGGTGGCGGATCGCACCAGCCGCACGTGGATCATCACGGGCGCGCTGGCGCTGTGGAGCGGATTTACGGCGCTGTGCGGCTTTGCCCAGTCGTTCTGGCAGCTGTTCCTGTGCCGACTTGGCGTCGGCGTGGGCGAGGCGGGAGGCGTTGCGCCGTCTTACTCGCTGATTGCAGACTATTTCCCGCCGCATGAGCGGGCGCGGGCGCTGGGCGTCTATTCGTTCGGCATTCCCGCAGGCTCGGCGCTCGGCATTTTCCTGGGCGGCTGGATCGCAACCATCGTTGATTGGCGCATGGCCTTTATCGTCGTCGGCATTGCCGGTGTGGCGATGGCGCCGCTGTTCCGCCTGACGGTGCGCGAGCCGAAGCGCGGCGAACTGGATGCAGCGCCTAAAGCCGCAGCGCCGGAGCCGCACGCCAGCTTTGGCGAGGCGCTGGCCATTCTAGGGCGGAAGCCCGGCTTCTGGGCGTTGTCGTTCGGCGCGGCCAGTTGCTCGATCATGGGCTACGGCCTGTTCTTCTGGCTGCCGTCCTTCTTCCAGCGCACCTATGGCATGTCGCTGATGGACGCCTCGGTTTTCTTCGGCTCCATCGTGCTGATCGGCGGCATGATCGGCATCTGGGTTGGCGCATGGCTGGGTGACAAGGCCGGGCCGGGCAACCCCGCCGCTTATGCCCGCATACCCGCCATCGCTTTCCTGCTGGCCGCGCCCTGCTATGCGGCGGGGGTCCTGTCCTCGTGGCTGCCGCTCACGTTCGTGCTGTTCCTCGTGCCGCAGGCGCTGGGGCTGACGTGGCTCGGGCCGATCGTCACCGCCGTGCAGCATCTGGTGGCTCCCAACATGCGCACCACGGCATCAGCCATCTTCCTGTTCATCATCAACCTGATCGGCATTGGCTTCGGCACGCTGTTCCTGGGGGCGCTCTCGGACATGCTGAACGCCCGCTTTGGCGATGAATCGCTGCGTTATGCCATTCTGACCGGCCTCATCTTCTATCTGGTGAGCGCGGCGCTGTTCTGGTTCGGCGCGCGCCGACTGGCGCAGGACTGGCACCGGTAAGGCTGTTGCCTGCAATAAAAAAGGCCGCCCAAAGGCGGCCAGCCGGGATGCGAGTCCCTATCAATTCGGTTTGGCGTCGATCCGGTTTAGCGCGGATCGGAAACCTTGATCGGTTGCAGCGACGCATCCGTCGTACGGATTTGTGCATTGGCTTTCACGACCTTGCGTTCAGACGGCGCAGCCGCGCGAACGTCGGCCTTGTTATCCGTTGCTTTGGCCGCGTCTTCGGCCGTGAAATTGACCGGCTGGTATTGAGCCGCCGGATTCACGAACCGATTGGACATCATGAGCGCGCTCATCATGTCCATGGATTGAGCCTGAGCCGAGCCAACAAAGCTGACCGGCGTCATCGTGGCCGCAAGGCACACGATTCCCGTAATTCTCCCCAGCATTGTCATCTCCCCGTATATTTTTATGACAGTGCTTTTTTTTATTGTTCTGACATTAACTCATATTTTTTTACGCGAGTACAGCCCCTTCCAGATAAAACCTGCGTAAGTCATTCCGCCTAGCAGGCCGAGCGCGGCCAACGTTATTTCCACTCTCAGAACCGGCAGGTTTTCGAGGAGGCCGGGCAGCCATGTCCGCCCCGCCCACAGCACCAAGGCAAGGGCAGCGGACGCCAGAGCGATCACGATTGCGTTGCGGCGGAACCGTGAGTCGATGATGAAGAATCCGCGCCTCCGGGCCAGGAAGACCACCAGCGCCACGTTGATCCACGCCCCAACGGAGGTTGCCAGCGCCAGTCCCACCTGCGCAAAACTGCCCATCAAAGCCACTTTCAGCGCCACGTTGGCGGCAATGCCGGTCAGCGAGGCATAAAGCGGGGTTTTCGTGTCGCCGCGGGCGTAGAAGCTGGCAACGACGCTGCGAATCAGCACGAACGCCAGAAGACCCACGGCATAGGCGCTCAGCGTTGCGCCCGCCGCGCTTGCGGCCGCAGCGTCGAACTTCCCGCGCTGGAACAGGGCGGTCATGATGATGTCAGGGATCAGCAGGAACGCCACCACGCACGGCGCGGCGAGCAAGAGGGTAAACTCCATTGCGCGGTTCTGCGCGCCCCTCGCGCCGTCTTCATCGCCCTCTGCCAGTTTTTTTGACATCTGCGGCAGCACCACCGTGCCCGCGGCAATGCCGATGACGCCGATCGGCAACTGGTTGATGCGGTCCGCATAATAGAGCGCCGAGAGCGCGCCGTTCGACAGGAAGCTGGCGATGATCGTGTCAGCGAACATCGCCACCTGCACGCCCATCGAGCCCAGAATTGCGGGGCCCAGCGCCCGGAAGAACTTGCGCGTGTCCTCGTCCAGCCGGGGGCGGGGCAGGCCGGGGCCAACGCCCGCCCGTGTCGCCGCCCACCACACCAGCATGAACTGCGCCACGGCAGAGGCCAGCACGCCCCACGCCGCCGCATGGCCGACGGTCGGGAACCATTGCCAGCTGAGCAATCCGCCGATCATGCACACGTTCATCAGCACCGGCGCGGCGGCAACGGCGGAGAAGCGCTCCACCGCGTTCAGGTTGCCCGCCAGCAGCGCCATGCATGAGATGAGCAGCAGAGACGGGAAGGTGATCCGCATCAACTCCTCGGCCAGCACGAACTTGGTGGGATCATCCGCAAAGC
>JAEZBH010000048.1 GCA_023427285.1 Pseudomonadota bacterium | reverse complement strand
GCCGACCAGATCGTGCAGGCCGTGCGCCAGGGCGGCGGCGAGGCCTGGCACTTCCTCGCCAAAGACGAAGGCCACCAGTTCAAGAAGAAAGACAATGTGGATGCCCAGTTCTGGTCGAGCCTGATGTTCTGGAAGAAGCATCTGCTGGATTGAGTATCCGGTTTTTTTAAGGGGATTTTTGCAGGAGGGTCTTGACCCTCCTGCACCTCCCATTCGTTTCGGGCCGTGCGCTTCTATGCGAAGGCGCGGCCTTTTCGTTGGGTGGGGTTAAAGGGCCGTGCCCTTCATGAAGGGTGCGTCCCGATAAAGTAATGGGGTGCAGGGGACGAGTCCCCTGCAAAGAAAAACAGCCTTCGGGCAAAGACTCCGGGCAGGCGTTGACACAGACGCAAGGCGAGGGCACCTCTGGGGCTATGAGCACGCAAGACACTTCTCGCCCGACGTCGCCGCTTCAGGTGACGATCGTTCCGGTTACGCCATTCCAGCAGAATTGCAGCCTTGTGTGGTGCACGAGGACCATGCGCGGCGCGTTTGTCGATGCTGGCGGAGACATCGACCAGTTGCTGGCGGCCGCCGAGCAGCATGGCGTTACCATTGAGAAGCTGCTGGTGACCCACGGGCACCTCGATCACTGCGGGGCGACGAAGGAGCTGGCCGAAAGGCTGGGCGTGCCCATCGAAGGGCCGCACGAGGACGATCTGTTCTGGATCGAGGGGCTGGAGCATCAGGCGAAGGCTTACGGCTTCCCGCCCGCGCGCAGCTTTGTGCCCGACCGCTGGCTGCACGACAACGACACCGTGACGGTGGGCGAGCAGACGCTGCTGGTGCGCCACTGCCCCGGCCATACGCCGGGCCATGTGATTTTCTATCACGAAGGCGTGAAGCTGGCGTTCGTGGGTGACGTGCTGTTTCAGGGCTCGATCGGGCGTACCGATTTCCCGAAGGGCAATCTTGAGGACTTGGTGAACGCCATCACCACGCGGCTTTGGCCGCTGGGCGATGACGTGCATTTCGTGCCCGGTCACGGCCCCATGTCCACCTTCGGGCAGGAGCGGCGCACCAATCCGTTCGTGAGCGACAGCGCCCTGCGCCAAAGGTCCTGAGTCTGGCCTTGAGCAGGTCGCCGGTTGTTTGAGGTGCGTGTGGAGCCTTGAGGGCGCTCAGACGTTCTGGACGTGAACCGTTCATTTCACCGGGACACGCGCCTCATGCCCTTGCTGCTGTTTCTCGTGCTGGTGGCGCTGGTGGCCACCTTCGGCTTCTGGGATACGCTGGCCGCCATTCTGGGCGGTGTGGCGATGGTGCTGGCGCTGGCCTTCGTGCTTGCCGTTGCCGGCGTGGTTCTTGGCTGGCACTTGTGGAAGCGCATGACGCAGGGCGACAATTGATTGGGTGGGCCAGCAGGGCGTTACAACACCAGAACCGGCACCGGCAGGTATTTCCCGGCCTTGCGGGCAGCCATCTCCAGCAGTTTGCTGGTGAGCGTGCCGACGCAGGGGCTCATTTTCGCGGCAGGATCAGAAGCCGTTGAGGGCAGCGGCTGCGCTGCGGCTTCCGGGCATTTCTCGGCAGGGGGCATGGCAACGGTCAGGGCGGCGGGCGTAGAGGGGGCGTTCATTGCCAACTGTGTGGCCGGGGTTTTTGCCGGGGCCGTTGCCGGGGTCTGGGATTGCGCAGCAACGTTGTAGGTTGGAGCTGCCGCGCCCAGCGCGGGCATGGCTGCGAACAGCAGGCAGGCCAGACCGAGTCCCGTGGCCTGAAAACTGCGCCTGGCGATCTTGCGCTTCCCCGCAGCGCTTGCTGCCTGTGCGCTGTTCACATTCTGCACGCCGCTTGTTGCCTGCACGTTATTGTGCCGACTCGACATGGCCGTTTTCTCCCCTGGGTCTATCCCCACAAGTGCCTCGTTCCCGCCAGCGCCTGATTCCCGCCAGTGCCTGATTCCCGCCAGTGTCTGACTGGGAGGCTGAATTTCAGGCCTGCATCCGGGCAGCCGGTCGTGGCATGCTCTGCTACACGTTGTAATTAGGCCGAAGCCATTATCCCAAACGGCGGATGTTGACACCAGTTCCGCGCCTGCCCGTGGTCTTCGTGCGCCGAATGGCGGCAAGCGTAACGTTTGGAGCCATTTTAAATCAAATGCTTCAATAATGTTGCAACATATTGGGATAAAACGAAAATATAAGTAATGGCGCGGTGTGCTTCCTTCGATATACGACCATTGCGCCGTTGCCTGCGGCAGTGGTTTTCTGCATCTTCAAACCACGGCAGCAGGCCGGAGTTTCAAATATAATCTTTTCAATTTCCGTCGCTCTCCCGGTTCTTGCAGGCGGGTAGTTTCCGGGGGCGTTTGGAGAGGTGTGCCTCAGGTTTGCTTTGCGAGCGATATCGGCTTGAGGCGGGATGCAGCAAGCAGACTGAGCGCCCGGCATGGTATTTATGGGCAGTAGGGTCATTGCGGGCAGTACGGGCATTACGGGCACGGCATATGGGCGGGCCGTCAGGGCAATGCGGGTGACCTGGCGCTATGTGCGGAGCTCATGTTCGGGGCCAATGTTCGGTGCTCATAGTCGGGGCAGTACCAGCCGGGCGTTCAGAAACAGAGAGCAGGCCAAATCAGGAGGCGCGCCAGAATAGGGCGAGCGCTTCAAGGCGAGCGTTTCAAGGCAAGGTTCTGTGCAAAATTAATTCTGCTCAAGGTTTGGCAGGGCGTCACGCGAAGGGGGCGTTGGCTTGAGGGTGTCGGCCTTAGCTCGTCGGCTTGAGCTCGTTGGCCTGAGGGTGTTGGCTTGGGGGTATTGCCGGCAGTTGTTTCCCGGTGGTTTTTTCGGGCTTTGCCGGTGTGCGTTTGGTCTGGCCGGTTTCTAGCGGGGCGCCAGCCCGGCTAGGCTCGGGCTTGGGCCGAACTCTGGCCGGGTTCTGAAATGTTTTTGGCAGGCCGCGTTTTCAGGCAGTTTGGTTTTTCAGCCAGTTGGTTTTCTAGGCAGTTGGTTTTCTAGGCAGTTGGCTTTCTTGGGCAGTTGTTTTTTTGTCCTTGGCTTCATGCGTGGTTTCGATCTCCCCGGAGCCGCCCCTGTCTGGTCAGCATTCAGCTCTTGCGGCTGAAATGACAGGGGCGATCTCTGGCGGCAGCCTGTGGGTGTGAACGGTCCGGACTCTCGCTCATTGTATTTAAAGCTTGCGCATGAGGACGGAGACCGTCGCGATCCAGTCCGGCGCGGGCAAGCAGATCGGCTGAG
>JAEZBH010000046.1 GCA_023427285.1 Pseudomonadota bacterium | reverse complement strand
GGCGTAGGTGGACGGACGACCAATGCCCAGCTCTTCCAGCTTCTTGACCAGAGAGGCTTCCGAATAACGCGGCGGCGGCGTGGTGAAGTGCTGCTCGCTCTTCACTTCCCGAAGCGCCGGGGTCTCGCCCACGGTCAGCTTGGGCAGACGGCGATTGTCATCGTCCTCCCCGCTGGTGGACTGGCTGTCGTCGCGCCCTTCCTCGTACACGGCCAGGAAGCCGGGGAACTGCACAACCTGACCCGTGGCCCGCAGGCCGGTCTTGCGATCTTCCGAGAGCAGTTCAGCCGTGGTGCGCTCCAGACGGGCGCTGGCCATCTGGCACGCAATCGTGCGCTTCCAGATCAGTTCATACAGGCGCGCCTGCTCGGTCGAGAGGTAGCGCACCGCCTGATCCGGGCGCAGGCTGAGGTTGGTCGGGCGAATCGCCTCGTGCGCTTCCTGAGCGTTCTTGGCCTTGGTCTGATAGGTGCGCGGGGCAGACGGCACGTAGGCCGCGCCGAAATCCTCCGCAATCACCGCGCGGGCACCGGCAATCGCCTCCCCGCTCAGGGTCACGCCGTCGGTACGCATGTAGGTGATGAGACCCGTGGTCTCGCCGCCGATCGAGATGCCTTCGTACAGCTGCTGGGCAACGCGCATGGTCTGGGTTGCCGAGAAGCCGAGCTTGCGGGCGGCTTCCTGTTGCAGCGTCGAGGTGATGAACGGCGGGTACGGGTTCCGGCTGACCGGCTTCTGCTCAACCGATTCGATGCGGAAGCGCGAGCCCTCCACCGTGCGGCGGGCATGTTCTGCGCTTTCGGCGTTGTTGATGCTGAACTTGTCCAGCTTCTGGCCGTCCAGCAGCACCAGCCGCGCCGAGAACGCCTCACTTGAGGCGGTGTTGAACAGGCCGTCGATCGTCCAGTATTCGCGGGCGACGAACCGCTCGATCTCGACCTCGCGGTCGCAGATCAGCCGCAGCGCCACAGACTGCACCCGGCCTGCCGAGCGTGCGCCCGGCAATTTGCGCCACAGCACCGGCGAGAGGGTGAAGCCCACCAGATAGTCCAGTGCGCGGCGGGCCAGATACGCATTGATCAGATCGGTATGAAGGTCGCGCGGATTGGCCATCGCCTCCATCACCGCCGACTTGGTGATCTCGTTGAAGGTCACGCGCTGCACGCCGCCTTTGGGCAGGGCGCGCTTGGCCTTCAGAACTTCCAGCAGGTGCCACGAGATGGCCTCGCCTTCGCGATCAGGGTCGGTCGCGAGAATGACCCGATCGGCTCCCTTGGCTTCGTCTGCAATGGACTTGAGCTGCTTCTGCTTGTCGCCGGAGACCTCCCAAACCATGGAGAAATCTTCGGCGGGCTTCACCGAGCCATCCTTGGGCGGCAGATCGCGCACATGCCCATAAGAGGCCAGAACCTTATAGTTCGACCCCAAATATTTGTTGATAGTCTTGGCCTTGGCCGGCGACTCGACGATGACTACATCCACGGCGGCCCGTCCTTTCAGATCCTACGGGGCGGGACGCATACCGCAGATATATAATGTCTCGCAAGCCAGAGCCGGTATCAATCGTATCGTTATCCTACCGGAACAAGTGATACCCGGTGTCCCGCATGCCGCAAAACGCGCCCCGCCAACTCCAGTTCAAGAACCACGATCGCCACCACCGCGGGCGGCAAACCGGTTGCGCGAACCACCTCGTCAATCTCCACCGGCACGGTGCCGAGCAAAGCAACGACTGCCCGCCGCGCCCCGTCATCGGCATCATACTGCCTGAGCGGCGGTGCGGACGGGGCGGGCGCAAACGGCACCTCCGGCGCGGCAATATCCAGCCGAAGCTGCGGCTCCAGCGCCTCAAGCACATCCGCCACAGACTGCACCAGCGTTGCCCCGTCGCGAATCAAACTGTTGGGGCCGAGCGCCCGCGGCTCCAGCGGCGAGCCCGGCACCGCCATGACCAGCCGCCCCTGCTCCCCCGCCAGCCGCGCCGAGATCAACGAGCCGGACCGGGCCGTCGCCTCCACCACCACCAGCCCCAGCGACAGGCCTGAAATGATGCGGTTGCGCCGGGGGTAATGGCTTTGTTGCGGCACCGTCCCCAAAGGCTGCTCGCTCAGCAGCAGCCCCTGCTCAGCGATTGCCTGCTGCAACGGCTCGTTCTCCGGCGGGTAGAACACATTCAGCCCGCCCGCGATCACGCCGACAGTGCCGCCCGCAGCATGGCCGATCAGCGCCCCCTTGTGCGCGGCAGTATCGATGCCCCGCGCCAGACCGGAGACGACGACGATGCCCGCCTCTGCCAGATCCCGCGCCAGCCTTTGCGTGAAGGTCTGCCCCGCCAGCGAGGCATTGCGCGCGCCAACCAAAGCAACGGCAGGCCGGTCCGCCAGCACCACATGCCCGCGCATCGCCAGCACGGGCGGCGCATCTTCCACATGAGCAAGTCGTGAGGGGTAAGGCGGCACGCCGAGGAACAGCAGCTCACCGCCTCCGGCCCGCGTCGCCTCCATTTCCGCTTCCGCCACTGATGCGGGGGCGATTCGAATGGCCCTGCCGCCGCCCCGTCGGGCAAGGTCAGGCACGGCCTCCAGCGCCTTCTGTGCAGAACCGTACCGCGCCACGAGATGCCGGAAGCTGATCGGTCCAACGTTCTCCGAGCGAATCAATCTGATCCGGGCAATCTGCTCCGCAGTCGTCAGATGTGAAAATGGCAGCCCCATAGCGCCTGAGTGTTCGCGCGGGCACGCAAACGGTCAAGCTTCGCCATGGTCGTAGAAAGGCTCTAAAATGGTCGAATACGGGTGTGAGCGCCGCGTTACTCGGCGCTCTCGTCTCCGCCCTTCTTCGAGCCGATGCGCGATTCCTCGCCGCGCACCAGCCGCACGATGTTGTCGGTGTGCTTGAGGTAAACCAGCGCCGCCATGCCCACGCCCAGCGCGGCCACGTCGAGGCGGTCGGTGTACCAGGCCACAACCGGCGTTGCGATCACGGCAACCAGCGCGCCCAAAGAGGAGTAGCGGGTGATGAACGCCGTTGCCAGCCACGCCACGGCAAAGCCCACGGCGGGCCAGATGGAAAGCGCGGCAATAACGCCGATGTAGGTTGCAACGCCCTTGCCGCCCTTGAACTTCAGCCACACCGGGAACAGGTGGCCAATGAACGCGCCCGCGCCTGCCAGAATGGCGGCATCTGCCGAGAACTGCTGGGCCAGCAGCACCGCAACCGCACCCTTGCCGCCGTCCAGCAGCAAGGTGGCCGCGGCCAGCGCCTTGTTGCCGGTGCGCAGCACGTTGGTCGCGCCGATGTTGCCCGAGCCAATGGAGCGAATATCACCCAGCCCCGCAGCCTTGGTCAGCAGCAGGCCGAACGGAATCGAGCCGAGCAGATAGCCGATGATGGCCCACACCCACGGATTACCGAGCATTTGCACTCTCGCTCCCAAGCTTACCCAAACAGTTCGGCGCGAACCTACTCCCCGCACTTGAACCCGTCAAAAGCCTATATGCGTTCAGAACATTTTCTGTTCAGTGCAATATTCGGCCTGCTCTGTGGCAGCGCCTTGCCCGTCGCACCGCGCCCACCTAAAAGGCAGACATGACCGACACCTTGCGCATCGCCCTCGCCCAGATCAACCAGATCACCGGCGATATCGACGGCAACATCGCCGCCATGCTCGACGCCCGCGCCCGCGTGGCCGACGCTGATCTGGTGGTGTTCCCTGAGCTTTCGCTCATCGGCTACCCGCCGGAAGATCTGGTGCTTAAGCCCGCGCTCCAGCACGCGGCGCACACCGGGCTTGAGCGGCTGGCCGCCGCCACCCGTGATGGCGGCCCCGCCATGCTGGTGGGCACCTGCTGGCCCGAAGACGGCGCGCTCTACAACGCCGCCGTTCTCCTGGAAGCCGGGCGCATCGCTGCCGTCACCCGCAAGCACGATCTGCCCAACTACGGCGTGTTCGACGAGAAGCGCGTGTTCACCGCCGGTCCGCTGCCCGGCCCCATTCCGTTCAGGGGCGTGCGCCTTGGCGTTCCGGTGTGCGAGGATATCTGGACGCCCGACGTATGCGAGTGCCTGGCTGAAACGGGCGCTGAAATCCTCATCAGCCCCAATGCCTCCCCCTATGAGTTGGGCAAGGAAGACAAGCGGCTTCAGCACGTTGTTGCCCGCGTGACGGAAACCGGCCTGCCGCTCATCTACCTGAACCGCATCGGCGGGCAGGACGAACTGGTGTTCGACGGCGCCAGCTTCATCCTGAATGCAGACTGTGCGCTCGCCGCGCGCCTGCCTGAATGGCAGGAGCATGTAACGATAACGGACTGGACCCGCACCCCGTCCGGCTGGCGCTGCGAGAAGACCGAGATTGTCCGCCCGTGCGACGAGCTGGAAGACGTGTACCGCGCCATGGTGCTGGGTCTGCGCGATTACGTCACCCGCAACCGCTTCCCCGGCGTGGTGCTCGGCATGTCGGGCGGCATCGACAGCGCCCTCTCCGCTGCCGTCGCCGTCGATGCGCTGGGTGCGGACAAGGTGTGGTGCGTGATGATGCCCTCGCGCTTCACCTCTGAGGAAAGCCTTGATGACGCGGCGGACTGCTCCCGCCGTCTCGGCGTCAAGCTCGACACCGTGCAGATCGAGCCCGCCGTTCAGGCGTTCGATGCCATGCTCTCCCCCCTGTTCGAGGGGCGCGGGCGCGACATCACGGAGGAGAACATCCAGTCCCGCTCGCGCGGTCTGACGCTGATGGCGCTCTCCAACAAGTTCGGCCACATGGTGCTAACGACCGGCAACAAGTCCGAAATGTCCACCGGCTACGCCACGCTCTATGGCGACATGTGCGGCGGCTATTCGGTGCTGAAGGACGTGTACAAGACCATGGTGTTCGACCTGTGCCGCTGGCGCAACGCCCACCGCCCGATCGAGGCGCTGGGGCCGGAGGGCGAGGTGATCCCCGAGCGGATCATCACCAAGCCGCCCACTGCCGAGTTGCGCGAGAATCAGAAGGACGAGGACAGCCTGCCGCCCTACCCGGTGCTGGACGCCATCCTGCACGGGCTGGTGGAGGAGGAACTCTCCGTCGATGCCATTGTGGAGCGCGGCTATGACCCCGCCCTCGTCTCCCGCGTTGAGCGTCTGCTCTATGTTGCAGAATATAAGCGACGTCAGGCCCCGCCGGGGGTAAAGATCACCCCGCGCAGCTTTGGCCGCGACCGCCGTTATCCCATCACCAACGCCTTCCGGACAGCCCGATGACTGACACCTCCCCTGTAGTGCGCTTTGCGCCGTCTCCCACGGGCTTCCTGCACGTCGGCAACCTGCGCACGGCCATCATCAACGCCCTGTTCGCCGAGAAAACCGGCGGGCGCTTCCTGCTGCGGCTGGACGACACCGACCTTGCCCGCAGCCGCGAAGAGTACGTTGACGGCATCCGCCGCGACCTCGCCTGGCTCGGCATCCGCATCGACGGCGAGGAGCGCCAGTCCGCCCGCACCGCCGCTTACGAAGCCGCGTTCGAGAAACTGCGCGCCACTGGCCGGGTTTACCCCTGCTACGAGACCAGCGAAGAGCTGGAAATGCGCCGCAAGATCCAGCTCTCGCGCGGCCTGCCGCCGGTTTATGACCGCGCCAGCCTCAAGCTGACGGACGAAGACCGGGCCAAGCTGGAGCTTGAGGGCCGCCGCCCGCACTGGCGCTTCAAGCTGGAGACGGCAGAGCGCATTGCCTTTACCGATCTGGTGCAGGGCGATGTGAGTCTTGATCCCGCCTCGCTCTCCGACCCCGTGGTGCGGCGCGAGGACGGCTCGTGGCTCTACATGCTCCCCTCGGTCATCGACGACATTGACATGGGCATCACCCATGTGGTGCGCGGGCAGGACCACCTCACCAACTCCGCCGTGCAAATCCAGATGTTCGAAGCGCTGGGCCGACCCGCCCCGACGCTGGCGCACCTTGCCCTGCTCTCGACCAAAGGCGGCGAGCTGTCCAAGCGCCTCGGCTCTGCGGGCGTTGAGCATTACAAGGCGCTGGGCGTCGAGCCGCTGACGCTGATTGCGTATCTTGCGCGCCTCGGCACCTCGCTGCCCATCGAGCCGGTTACTGACCGCACCGTTCTGGTCGAGACGTTCGACTGGTCCCGCTTCAACAAGGCCAACGCCCTGTTCGACGAGGCGGACCTCATCGCGCTCAACACCAAGATCCTGCATCACCTTGATTTTGATGCGGTTCAAAGCCGCCTACCTGAAGGCATGACAGAGGCCGACTGGCTGATGCTGCGCGGCAACATCGACCGCCTTGAGGATATCGCGGCGGTCTGGAAGCTGGTCACCGGCCCGGTCAACTCGGTCATTGAAGACGCCGAGTTCATCGAGACCGCCAAAGCCATCCTTGATGCCCTGCCGTGGGCCGACGACATCTGGAAGCGCTGGACCGGCGTGCTCAAGGAGCGTACTGGCCGCAAGGGCAAGGAGCTGTTCCTGCCGCTGCGCCTTGCGCTGACCGGCGAGCCCCACGGCCCTGAAATGGCCCCTCTTCTTGTGCGTATTGGCCGCGAGGCCGCTCTGGAACGTCTGACTGTCTGATGACCCAACCTGTAATCGTCCTCGTTCGCCCGCAACTGGGCGAGAACATCGGCATGGTTGCCCGCGCCATGTGGAACTTCGGTCTGTCCGAGCTGCGCATCGTCGAGCCGCGCGACGGCTGGCCCAACCCGGCTGCCGGTCCCGCAGCCTCGGGCGCGGACAACGTGCTCGACGGCGCACAGATCTTCGACAGCCTGTCCGCTGCTGTCGCCGACTGTAACCGCGTTTACACTACCGCCAAGATCCTGCGCCGCATGATCAAGGAAACCGTCACGCCCGCAGGCGCGGTTGAGCAGATGCAGGAACTGGCCGCAAAGGGTGGCCGCGCCGCCATCGTGTTCGGGCCTGAGCGTACCGGGCTCTCCACCGAGGAAGTGGCGTTTGGCGATGCCCTCATCTCCATTCCCACCAACCCCGAATTCGGCTCGCTCAATCTGGCGCAGGCCGTCATCGTGGTGGGCTACGAGTGGTTCAAGGGGCAGGACGCAACCCCTCCGGTGCGCCTTGAGGGCGATTATGAAGGCCCCGCCACCCGCGAGGCGCTGGACGGCCTCATCGATCACGTCAACGACCTGCTCGAACCGCGCGGCTACTTCCACCCGGACCACCGCACCGAAAGCATGAAGCGCACCCTGCGCAACATCTTCGAGCGT
>JAEZBH010000042.1 GCA_023427285.1 Pseudomonadota bacterium | reverse complement strand
GTTGCAGGGAGAACGCGTTCCCCCTGCAAAATCTTGAAATTACAAATCCACTACACCGCGACCGGCGCGCGCAGCGGCGGGTGCGGGTCATAGCCTTCCACGGCGAAGTCCTCGAACACGTAGCCGTCGATGCTGTCCGGCTTGCGCAGGATCTTCAGCGTCGGGAAGGGGCGCGGCGTGCGGGCCATCTGCTCGCGGGCCTGCGCCTCGGCGTTGCTGTACAGATGCACGTCGCCGCCGAACCACACGAGGTCGCCCACATCAAGGTCGCACTGCTGGGCCAGCATGTGGGTCAAGAGCGCCGCCTCGAACAGGTTGAACGGCACGCCGAGGAAAATGTCCGCCGAGCGCTGGTGCAGCGCGCAGCTCAGGCGCGGCGTGCGGCCATCGGCCCCGCTGCTGACGTGGAACTGGTAGGTCATGTGGCAGGGCGGCAGCGCCATGCCCGGCAGCTCGGCCACGTTCCAGCCAGTGAACAGCAGGCGGCGGCTGGCCGGGTTGGTGCGAATGTCGCGGATCAGGGTTGCAATCTGGTCATGCTCGCGCCCGTCCGGCCCCTGCCAGCGCCGCCACTGCTTGCCGTACACCGGGCCAAGATCGCCCCACTGCGCGGCGAACGCCTCGTCTTCCACGATGCGCTTCTCAAAATCGGCCTGCGAAATCTCCTCGCCCGTCTCGCGGCGGTACTTTGCCAGCGGCCAGTCGGTCCAGATCTTCACGCCCTGCGCCACCAGCGGGCGAATGCTGGTATCGCCGGTCAGGAACCACAGCATTTCGCGCACGGCGGGCTTCCAGAACACCTGCTTGGTGGTCAGCAGCGGCACGCCCTTGGAGAGGTCGAAGCGCAGCACCTCGCCGAACAGGCTGCGGGTGCCAACCCCCGTGCGGTCCATGCGCGGGTCACCCTCTTCCAGCAGTCGCCGCAGAAGGTCGAGATACTGGTGCTCGGGATGGTGGGTCATCGGCTTGGCTGCTCCGCGACGGCTCGATTACGGGTTCGTTCCCTTGGGATAGTTCGGGAGCCCCTGAGAGGCAAGGTGTTCGGAAGATCCGCCAGCCGCACCCCCGCCATTAGATCCCGCGCTTATGGTCGTATACGACCATGACCTGCGTTGTGAGCCGCCGCAGCTTCTCCTTATAAAAATTTCAATAACCATAACCGTCACACACGGAGGCCACATGACTGCGCTCTGGGCCAACGGCGGGATGGAGACGCTTGCTCTCCTTCTGGCCTTTCTGAAGCAGCTTGTTCCCATTGTTGCGCTGTGCGTTCTCGTCTCCGGCCTCGATGATGTCCTGATCGACACGCTTTACGGCCTGCGCGGGCTGCGGGCGCGGCATCTGGCGGCAAAAACCGCCCCGCCCCGCATCACCGCGCAAGACATGGCCCGCAAACCGGCGGACTGGATCGTCATTTTCGTCCCCGCCCTGCGCGAGGCCAACGTCATCGGCCCCATGCTGCGCCATGCCCTGCGCACGCTGGATTACCCGCGCTACCTCATTCTGGTCGGCACCTATCCGGATGATCCCGAAACGCAGGCCGCCGTCTGCGCCGTGGCGCGGGAGGACAGCCGGGTCCGCTGCATCGTTGGAGACCAGCCAAGCAAGGGCAGCTGCAAGGCGGCGAACCTCAACGTGCTCTACCGGGCCATGCTCAGCCTTGAGGCGCAGGGCCACCCGCCGTTCAAGGCCGTGGTGCTGCACGATGCCGAAGACGTGGTGCATCCGCTGGAGCTGGCTGTGTTCAACTGGCACATCCCCAAAAAAGCGCTGGTGCAGCTTCCCGTTCTGCCCCTGCCGCACCAGGGCGCCCGGTGGTTCCAGCGCTGGATCGCCCACACGTATCTGGAAGAGTTCGCCGTTGCCCACAGCCGCGACATGGTGGTGCGCAACTGGCTGGGGGCGAGCTTGCCCAGCGCGGGCGTCGGCTGCGGCCTCTCCCGGCCCGCCATTGCGCACGCGGCCCGGCAGAACGGCGGCCTGCCGTTCGGCACTACGTCGAAAACGGAAGATTACGAACTGGGCATCAGCCTTGGGCTGCACGGATTTCCCGCGCTGATGGCCCATGTGCCCGCCTCCCCGCTCGACCCCTCGTGGGTGGCAACGCGCGGCCATTTCCCGAGCAAGCTTATTGCAAGCGTCAGGCAGCGCAGCCGCTGGCTGCTCGGCATCGGCCTTGGCGGCTGGCGGCGCTTCGGCTGGCCGCGCAATCTGGCCGATTGCTACATGCTGCTGCGCGACCGCAAGGCCCTGCCCTGCGCCTGGCTCAATCTGCTGGCCCTCGCCCTCACCGCCGTCCTGCTTCTGCTGTGGCTGCTGTCCTGCCTGCCGACATGGCCGCCGGTTCCCCCGCTCATCGAACCGGGCAGCCTGACCGCCCACCTGCTCGCCTGCAACCTTGCGCTGCTGATCTGGCGATCGCTGCACCGAATCATCGTCACGACCCGCCACTTCGGCCTGCGGGAAGGTCTGGGCTCCGTGCCTCGCAGCATCGTCGCCATTCCCATTCACGCGCTTGCCGCCTCGCTCGCGCTGTTTGACGACCTGCGCGAATGGATCACCCGCAGGCCGGCCCCCTGGCGCAAGACCGCCCATACCTTCTCCACCGTCAAGTAAGAGGAGGAAGGCCATGCTGTTTCGCACCCCCGGCAGCACCTTCCTGACCGGGCTGGCCATCGCCGCCGCTCTCGGCCTTTATCTGCGCCCCGCCGTTCTGGCGGATGCCATCGCCTTTCAAGCGGCGCTGTCCGGCGCGCCCTCCGCGCCTCCCCCCCGTCCGGCTATTCTGGCCGCCATCCCCATTGCCCCTCCCGAACCCGTCTTCGTCCGGCAGGGCGCAGCCGTCACGGCTCTCGTGTACCGGGCAGAGCCTGACGAAGAGCCGCTGCTGCCCAAGGACGCCCCGCACCCGAACATCATCGAGACAGACCTGCCCTCACCTGACGCCTCGCTCTTCCTCCCGCTCAGCTGGTCGCCGGAGACCATCCCCGAGACCATCGGCGGCACCGAGCCTGACGCGACCGAACCCGATGGCGGCCAGATTGCCTACACCGCCGCACAGGCCGCTTACGCCGCCCTTGATGCCGGGGCGCTCACTACCGCCGCCGCCCTCTTCGACCGCGCCGTAGCGGCAGCCCCCACCAGCCAGCTTGCCGCTGATCTTGCCTACACCCGCCTGCGCCTCGGCCAGCGCCGGGAAGCCGCTCAGGCGTTTGAGGCCGCACTGCGTCTGGGGGCGGACTCGCCCGAAGCTGGCGCGCTGTGGCAGCAGGAGGCCCGCCGCCTGAGCGATCCCGTCTCGGTTCAAGCCTATGCGTTCCTGCGCAAAGACACCGGCTCCGCCGCCTTCGGCACGGCAGCTCCCGGCCAGTCCCAGTCTGCCCTGCTGCTTCAGGTCCGGCCCGATCCGCTGGCGCGTCGCCCCCTTCTGCTCGTCGGGCGGTTGCTGACGGCGCACCGCGGCAACCGCGCCCCTGATTTTCGGCACAGCACGCAAGCGACGGCGGGCGTCGGCTGGATTGGCGCGCCCGCCGTTCACGGCACGGTGGTGGCCGAGCGCTGGGTCCGGGTTGGAGCCGACTCCCGCAACGCATGGGCGCTGAGAGCGCACGGCGGGCACGGCGCGGGCTTTGGTCCGGCTGCGGGCGAATCGCTGTGGCAGCACTGGTCGGTTTATGCCGAAACCGCCGTCATCGGCACGCGGCGGCGCGATCTTTATGCCGGGGGCGAGGCGCGGGCGGGCATCGGCCACGCTCTGGGGCCGCAAACCCGGGCCACCCTCACCGGCGCGCTGTGGGCGCAGGTGCAGCATGATGACGTCACCCGCCACCGCGTTGAGGCCGGCCCCAGCCTTGGGGTGGAGACCATGCTGGGCGCGCTGCCGGTCCAGATGCGGCTTGATTACCGCCTCGCGCTTGCCGCGCCCCGCGCCGCAGCGGGCAGCCTGTCCTTCACGCTGGCCACAGGTCTGTGATCCGCCGCGCTGTTCAGCTTACCTTCATCTGAACCTTGGCACCGTAACGTCAGGTTCGAACATCGAGCCGAATGCGGATGAAGGTTCCTGATCGCAAACCCCTGCTTGATGACCTCGCGGTCAAACTGATCTCGGCCCTTAACTCCCTGTTGCGTCCGCATTCTCTGGTGACCTGCCACGCACCAGAGCAAAAAAAGCGCCGGTCAGCCCCCGCCGACCGGCGCTTTTTCCATTTTCAGGCCAAACCTCAGCCGAGACTCTTGGACACCATCTCGAACACGTCCTTCGACAGCCCCGAGACGCCGAGGATTCGCTCAAGCTGTTCGCGCATCAGCGCGGCGCGGCTTTGATCGAACCGCTGCCAGCGCCCCAGCGGGGCCACCAGCCGCGCAGCGGTTTGCGGGTTGAGCTTGTCCGCCGCCAGCACCTGATCGGCCAGATAGCGGTAACCCGCCCCGTCCGCCGCATGGAAGCGCACCTGATTCATGCTGAACGCGCCCACCAGCGAGCGCAGGCGGTTCGGGTTGGTGAGCTTGAAATCCGGGTGCCGCGTCAGATGCACCACCCGCTCCAGCGCATCGGGGTGAATGGAGAGCGCCTGCAAGGTGAACCACTTGTCGAGCACCAGCGCATCATCCGCCCAGTCGTCATAGAACTGCTGCAACGCGGCTTCCCGCTCGCTGGCCCCGGAATTCACCAGAGACCCCAGCGCGATGATGCGATCGGTCATATTGTCCGCGCCCTGGAACTGGGCAACGCACGCCGCCACCGCCTCCGGCTCTTCCTCCACCATCAGATATTGCAGCGCCACGTTCTTCAGCCGCCGCCGCGCCTTGGCCTCCGGCGTGAACGCGTAAGCCGGGTCCGTCATCTGGCGGTAGGCCTCCCACCACAGCGGCTTCAGGCGGCTGGTCAGCGTCTGGCGGAAGTGCTGGCGCACGGCATGAATGCCGTCCACGTCCACAATCGCCATCTGGTCGCCCACATAGGCTTCCGTCGGCAGGCTCACCGCCTCGGCGGCCAGCGCCGGGTCGAGCTTGCCCTCCAAGGCCTCCTTCAAAATGGCTTCCACCGTCTCCACCAGCACCGGGGCCACCGTCACCGGCTTGCCCACGGCATGGGCGTTGATCTGCTCCAGCATCAGATCAAGGCCAAGCCGCTGCATCGCCTCATAGCGGGCGAATGGGTCGTCGTCATGGCGGGCAAGGAACGCCAGGTCAGAGCGGTCCATCGGGGCCTTCAGCACCACCGGGGCCGAGAAGCCGCGCAACAGCGAAGGCACCGGACGCTCCGCCACGCCCTTGAACACCACCGTCTCCTCGGTCTGGCGCAGCTCCACCAGCCGGTCGCCGGTCAGGTTGCGGCCGGACTGCGCGCCGAACAGCGCCACCCGCAGCGGAATGTGCATCGGCTTCTTGCGGCTCTGGCCGGGCGTGTCGGGCACGGTCTGCTTCACGTGCAGCGTTGCCGTCTGCGCCGCCTCGTCATAGTCCAGCCGGGCATCCAGCCGCGGCGTGCCCGCCTGCGAATACCACAGCTTGAACTGGCTCAGGTCCACCCCGCCCGCGTCTTCCATGGCGGCCACGAAGTCATCGCAGGTCACCGCCTGCCCGTCGTGCCGCTCGAAATAGAGGTCGCACCCGGCGCGGAATTTGTCCTCGCCCAGCAGCGTTGCCATCATGCGAATGACTTCCGCGCCCTTGTTGTACACGGTCGCGGTGTAGAAGTTGGAGATCTCGATGTAGCTCTCGGGCCGCACCGGGTGAGCCAGCGGCCCCGAATCTTCGGGGAACTGCCCGGCGCGCAGCGTGCGCACGTCCTCGATGCGCTTGAGCGCGCGCGAGCCGTGGTCTGCCGAGAATTCCTGATCGCGGTAAACCGTCAGGCCCTCTTTCAGGCTGAGCTGGAACCAGTCGCGGCAGGTTACGCGGTTGCCGGTCCAGTTGTGGAAATACTCGTGGGCGATCACGCTCTCCACGGCATCAAAGTCCAGATCCGTGGCGGTTGCCTGGGCGGCCAGCACATACTTCGAGTTGAAGATGTTCAGGCCCTTGTTCTCCATCGCGCCGAAGTTGAAGTCGCCCACCGCCACGATGTTGAACACGTCGAGGTCATACTCGCGGCCATACTTCTCCTCGTCCCAGCGCATGGACTTCTTCAGCGCCTCCATGGCGTGCGCGCAGCGGCCAAGGTCGGCCTCCTTCACCCAGATGTTGAGCTGAACCTCCTTGCCCGAGGCGGTGGTGAAGGTGTCGGAAAACGGCTTCAGGTCGCCCGCCACCAGCGCGAACAGGTACGCGGGCTTGGGGAACGGGTCATCCCACGCCGCCCAGTGACGGCCACCCGCCAGATCGCCGCTGCCTGCCGGGTTGCCGTTGGAGAGCAGCACGGGGAAGCGCGCCTTGTCCGCCCGCATCACGGTGCGGTAGCGGCTCATCACATCGGGCCGGTCGAGGAAGTAGGTGATGCGCCGGAAGCCTTCCGCCTCGCACTGGGTGCAGAAAATCCCGCCCGACATGTAAAGGCCCATCAGCTGGGTGTTCGCCGCCGGGTTCACCTGCGTGACGATCTCGATCTCGGCGCGGCTGTTCTTCAGCGGAATCGCCAGCTGCTCCCGGCCAAGCTTGTAAGCGCCCGGCTCCAGCGCCTTGCCGTCCACCGTCACCGAGAGAAGTTGCATGTCCTTCCCATCCAGCACCAGCGGCTGCTTGTGGCTGCCGTTGCGCACGGCCGTGAACCGGCTCGTCACGCGGGTCTGGGTGTCGTCCAGATCAAACTCGAGGGAGATCTCGGGGATCAGGAAGCGCGGCGGCTGGTATTCCTTGAGCAAAACCGTCTGGGGTGTGGACTGGGTATCAAGCATGGGATGCGCCGCCTTCACAAAGGGCCGCGGTTGAGTGCGGCCTCATAGATTTTTCCGTTTCAACTCTGGATATTGGTGTTCAGGCATGAAGAGCAAGCTCGGGCTTTGCAAAGCGCTGGCGCATACCAGCGCCCTCCAGGCTGTGTTCCGATCCCGCTCATGCCGGAATTGTGAAGACGGGGGCCGGATATGCAACAACCAAATCTGTCAGTTGCAGCATCCGGGCCTACCTGACAAATGCGTTCCGTTCGGGCTAGAATCGCTCCCATGAACAAGACCCCGCGCTGCTTCATCTTCGGCCTTGGCTATACGGCCAGCCGATTTGCCGCCCGCCTTGTGGCTGAGGGCTGGCAGGTCACCGGCACCCGCCGCACGCCCGAGCCCGCTCAGGGCATCGAGGTTCTGGCGTTCGATGATCCGGCTGTTGCCGCCCGGCTGGCCGAGGCGGACGCCATCCTCTCCTCCGTGCCGCCCGATGCTGATCCTGCCGGGCCAGACCCGGTCCTGCGCCAGTATGAGGCGGCGCTGGCAAAGGCTCCCGCCCGCTGGATCGGCTACCTGTCCACCACCGGCGTTTATGGCGATACGGCAGGCGGCTGGGTCGATGAAACGACGCCGCTGGGCGAGGGTCGCCTCTCTGCCCGGCGCGAGGCGGACCTTGGCTGGCAGGCCTTGGCGCGCAAGGCCGTGGCTCCGGTACACATCTTTCGCCTGCCGGGCATCTACGGCCCCGGCCGCTCGGCGCTCGACCGCGTGCAGGAGGGCAAGGCCCACCGCATCAACCTGCCCGGCCATGTGTTTTGCCGCATTCACGTGGAGGATATCGTCGGCAGCCTGCTCCCCTCGCTCCGGCAACCCGACGCGTTGGGCGAAGCTGCCGTTTACAACGTGGCGGACGATGAGCCCGCCTCGGGCAGCGCCGTCACCGAATACGCCTGCGATCTGCTGGGTGCGCCCTGGCCGCCGCTGCAAACGCTGGAGGAAGCGGGGCTTTCGCCCATGGCGCGCAGCTTTTACAGCCAGAGCCGACGGGTGCGGAACGACAAGCTCAAGCATCGGCTTGGCTATACGCTGCTCTACCCCACCTACCGCGAGGGGCTGCGCGCCTGTCTGGCCGCAGAAGCGTAAAAACGAAAAAGGCCGGAGACGCCATCGGCATCCCCGGCCTGTTTCCCCGGATTTAAAGCGACTTTCGAGCAAAACGCATGTTTTGTGGTTAAGAAAGCGCGATCAACAAAAGGTTTAGAGCGGGCGACCTGCTGCTAGCTGGTCGCCCGCTCTATTCTATCTTCAGGCGCTCCGCACTTCCCTCAGGAACGCGTCAACGCCCTCACGCACCAGCTCGGTTTCCGTCGACAGGCCGAGCGCGGCTGCGCGCACCTCCTGCGCGGCGCGGGCGGTCAGGCTTGCCGCATCGCTCACGCCGCGAATGTTGGACGCCACCTCTCCAGTGCCAAGGGCCGCGTGCTGCACGTTGCGGGCGATCTCCTGCATCGTGGCGTTCTGCTCTTCCATGCCCGCCGCGATCGAGCTGGCAATCTCGGTCAGCCTGCCGATGGTGAGCCCCATGCGATCGAGCGCGGAGGCGGAGCTGGTCGCTTCCTTCTGCATGGCGTCGATCTTGCCGGTGATTTCCTTGGTCGCCTGCGCCACCTGATCGGCCAGTTGCTTGACCTCGCTGGCCACGACCGCAAAGCCGCGTCCGCTGTCGCCTGCGCGGGCCGCCTCGATGGTCGCATTCAGCGCCAAGAGGTTGGTCTGCTCGGCGACGCTGCCGATGATGCCAACGATTTCCGTCACCTGCGTCGAGACCGCAACGAGGCTCTGCATTTTCTGCGTGGTCTCGCCAGCCTCGGCCGAGACCTGATCGGCCACTTCCTTGGCGCCCACGCACTGACGGGAGATTTCCTCAATGGAGGCGGTCATTTCCTCGGTCGCCGCTGCCACCGTCTGCACGTTGGCCGAAGCCTGGGTTGAGGCCGCATCCACGGCCAGCGTACGCTCGTTGGTGTCGGAAACCGCGCCGTTCAGCTGGTCGGCGGTGATTTGCAGGTGCTGGCTGGCCTCGGCAACGGTGGCGAGAGAACGGGCAATCTTCTCCTCGAAGGCCTCCACCAGTGCGCTCAATTGCTTGGCCCGCGCTTCCTGAAGGCGTGCTTCTTCCAGCTGACGCTTCTGGTCAGCCAGATGCTGCGCCTGCAACTCCGCCTGTTCCGCCATCAGCCGCTGCTGCTCAACGAGAGACTGCTCCTGCTCCGCCTGCAACTGGTTGCGCTCGATGGTCGCAACGCGGAAGGTGGCGACGGTGCGCGCCATCGCACCGATTTCGTCGGTACGGTCAACCTGCGAGATTTCGAGCGAAGTATCGCCCTTGCCCAGACGCTCCATCACCCGGCCCAGATCATTGAGCGGCTGAATGACGCCTTTGGTGATGATCCTGAACGCCAGCGTACCGGCAATGCCAAGACCCAGAATGCCCGCCAGCAGAATGACCAGCTGCGAACGGTTGCGGATATCCTCTTCCTCGACCCTGAGGCGTTCGAGTTCCTCGTGCTTGTAGGCGTCGAAGGCCTCGGTGGCGTCAAATGCCGCCCGTTTCGCCGGACGGACCTTCCTGCGCATCTGCTCGAACAGCGTCTGGGAGTCCGACACGTCCGCGAGCTTATGAATGGCAACGAGTTCTGCAACCACTGTTGCCTGCAAGGTGGCGTAGTCCGCGCCGATCCGCTCCCGATCAGCCGCGCTCAGCATTCCTTGCAGTCGGGCATCTTCCGCCTGCAAGGCAAGAAGAAGCTCGTCCACCATTTTGGAGAAGTTACGCTTTTCCCGCTCGTCCGCCTCAAAGATCAGGTTGAGCGTATCGCGTTGAACGGCGCGGTTCAGGGAGCGAATCTCTGATATCGTATAGAGCTGCTCCTGTATGGCCTCCCGCTCCGCCACCACCCGGTTCAAGGATGCAAGCATCCACAGGCTGCATGCGACCAGCCCGATGCACACTGCCGCCAGCAGGGCAATCGGGCCAAACAACTTCTTGGCAATCGACATAACGCAATCCCACAACAATACTGAATTGGGTGTACGTCCGGTCGGTTAACCATTGATTGATAGAAGCAAGCGGCCGGTCGAAAATCCTGCCGACCAGTCGGTTTTTTGTCGATTGCGCTATTTTTTGCCCCGGCTGGACACGGCAACCACCGTGCCCGCAATGGCCAGAGCCGCGCCTGCAACTTCCGGAATGCCCCACTTATACCCCTCGAACAGGGTTGAGAGCGCCAGCGCCACCACCGGAATGAGCACGTTGCTGTAGGATGCCTTGGCAATGCCCCAGGCCCGGATGGTCTGATAATAAAGGTGGAAGGCGATCACCGAGCCGGGAATGGCGAGGTACAGCAAGCCGCCCAGATAGTTCGGCTCATGGCTCACAACCGGCGGGCCCACATAGGTCACCGCATACATGGCCGTTGCCGCCGCGCCGTAAGCCATGGCCCAGGCGTTCATGCTGTAGATCGAGAGCTTGCGCAGGGTCTGGGAGGCCGGGAACAGGTTCCCGGTGGAGGCCGCCAACAGGCCCGCAAAGCACAGCAGCAGGCCCTTCATGCCCTGGCTTTGCCAGTCGAAGCTGGTGATCTGATTAGAGAACAGCAAGCCGATGCCCGCCACGCCCAACAGCGCGCCCAGCAGCAGCGCGCGGGTGAACTTCTGGCCGTACACAATGCGGGCAAGCAAGGGGCTGGTCACCACCATCATGGCAAAGGCCACCGCCACAAGGCCGGAGGCGATGTACTTCTCCGCCTCATAGACGAACAGGTAGTTGATGCAGAACTGGAACAGGCCCAGCCCCACCAGAAAGACGTGCTGGCCGGGCGTTGCCCGCAAATGCTCGCGCTTGGCGATGCAGATCACCCACAGCACGGCGGCGGCAATGACATAGCGGTAGGTTACCGACCACGCGCCCGGCACATCCACGATCTGCGTGGTGATGGCGAGCCAGGTGCTGCCCCAGATGAGAACGATCGTCGAAAACGCAAGCCACGCAGGCATGCCACTCCCCCGTCAAATAAGCACTGCAACTGTCCGTGAGGGCCAGCGTCAAACCGGCGGCAGGTTCTGAAGGGCGGCGGCCAGCGCATCCACTTCGATCTCGATCTGGTCCCACGACACCACGAGGCGAATTTGCCCGGACCCTTCCGCGCCCCAGTCGTAGAACTCGAACCCTTGCACGCGCAGCTGGTGCGCGCCCTCCTGGCCCACGCTCAGAAACACCTCGTTGGCCTCAACCGGGTAAAGCAGCCGCCCCGGCACTGCCGCCGCGATTCTCCGGGCCAGGGTGTTGGCGCGCTCGGCATTGCGCCGCCACAGGCCCGTTTCCATGTAGGCCAGCAGTTGCGCGCTGATGTAGCGCCCCTTGCACAGCAGGTGCCCGCCGCGCTTGCGGCGCAGGCCGAACTCCGCCGCCAGGGTCCGGTTGAAGAACACCACCGCTTCTGCCGCCAGCGCCCCGTTCTTGGTCGCCCCGAAGCACAGCACGTCAACGCCCGCCTTCCACGTTATGTCAGCCGGGTGGCAGTTCAGATGCACCAGCGCGTTGGCGAAGCGCGCGCCGTCCATGTGAACGTGCATGCCCCGCGCCTTGGCCGCCTGCGCCAGCGCCGTCACTTCGGCGGGCGTATAAACGCAGCCCAGCTCGGTCGCCTGCGTCAGCGACAGCACGCGCGGCTGCACCTGATGCACATCGCCCCGCATGTCCGCCAGCGCATCGGCAAAGCTCTGCGGCGTGATCTTGGCTGCGAAGCCGTCAGCCAGCAGCAGCTTGGCCCCGCCCGTGTAGAATTCCGGCGCGCCGCACTCGTCCACGTTCACATGCGCCTCGCGATGGCACACCACCGCGCCGAACGGCGGCGTCAGGCACGACAGCGCCAGCGCATTGGCCGCCGTGCCGGTCGTCACCGCAAAGGCCGCCACGTCCGTGCCGAAGAACGCCGAGAACACCTCGCTCAGACGGCTGGACCAGGGGTCGCCGTCATAAGGCACGGTCGGCCCGGCATTGGCCTCATGGATTGCAGCCAGAATCTCGGGCGAGACGGTTGCAGTGTTGTCAGACGTAAAGCGCATGAAGGCTCGCTAGCGTTCGTACGGGCGTTCGTCAAATGGTCCTGAGGTAAAACGGCGGAACGCCTGTCCTGAAACAGAAATAGGCGGCGCTTGAGCACCGCCTATTTCCCCTCCCCCAAGGGTTCCTCGCAACTGGCGACCCCCATCGCCGGCGAAAAACAGGGGCGATCTTAATTCCACCGCTGTAAAGAAATACCCTCATTTTTGGGGGGTATTTGCTAAAGCCAGCCTTTGCGTTTGAAGAACAGGTACGGCACCACGGCTGAGAGCGTCATCAGCGCCATCGCCAGCGGGTAGCCAAGCGGCCAGCCGAGTTCGGGCATACGGTGAAAGTTCATGCCGTAGATGGAGGCGATCAGCGTTGGCGGCAGGAACGCAACCGAGACCACCGAGAAGATCTTGATGATGCCGTTCTGCTCAAGATTGATGAGGCCCACCGTGGCATCGAGCAGCAGGCTGATGCGCGACGAGAGATAATTCACATGATCCGTCAGTGCCCGGATGTCGCTGACGATGGACTGAAGCCGGTGCCGCGCCTCTTTCCTGTGCGGAGCACCTTCCAGAGCCGTTGAGAAGTAGGTCGTCACGCGCATCAGGCTGAGCATGCTCTCCCGCGCCTTTGAGAGCATGTCGCCCCTGCGGCCAAGGCGGGCCAGCACCCGTCGGAAATCTTTGACCCTTGCGCGGCGGAAGCGCACCTCTTCCTGAAAGACATGCTGGGTCATGAGATCCAGCGACGCCCCCTCCTGTCCCAGCACATCGGCCAGACGGTCGGTGATGAGCTCCATCAGCCCGATATAGATCCCAACGCCATCGCTATACTTCGGCGCGCCCGGCTTGCCGGCCTCGACGCAGAAGATTTCAAACGATCGGATCGAGTTGTAGCGCACGGTCACCAGCCGGGTGCCCGCCAGAATGAAGAACACCGTGACCAGCGTCGGCGCATCGCCCGAGCTGGCCACCAGAATGGAGGCGGGCGCATAGATCGCGCCGTTCTCCTCATTGATCCGGTTGGCCATCTCCAGCCCGAAGATTTCCTCGCGGGTGGGGATGTTGATGTTCAGCTCGCGCTCGACGAAGCGCTCCTCGTCCGGCGTCGGCTCGTGCAGATCAATCCACGCCGCCTCGGCCAGCAGCTGCGCATCCAGCGGCAAAGGCGCTTTGGCGCCGCTCCCCTCCTCCCCGCAAAAGTCCAGATGGCCGTTTTTGAGGGAGTAGAGAGCCAGCATGCCGCGCGCCTTTTGCCAACCGGTCTAGCGTTTGCCCTTGGTTGCGTAAGGGTTCTCGCGGCTGCGGAAGTTCAGGCGAATCGGCACGCCCATGAAGCCCAGCTCCTCGCGCATCAGATTCACCAGATAGCGCTGATAGCTGTCGGGCAGCTCTTCCAGCCGGTTGCCGAAAATGCTGAAGGTCGGCGGACGGGTGCGCGCCTGCGTGATGTAGCGCAGCTTGATCCGCTTGCCGCCCGGTGCCGGCGGCGGGTTGCGCTCCAGCGCGGCGGCGAACCAGTCGTTGAGGCGCGAGGTCGGCACGCGGCGGCTCCACAGGTCGCGAATCTCGAAGGCGGCCTTCAGCAGCGTGTCGAGGTTCTTGCCGGTGGCGGCGGAAACCGGAATGAGCGGCACGCCCTTCACCTGAGACAGGCCGTCTTCCAGCGCGCGGGCAACGCCCCGGTAGATATCGCCCTGATTCTCGACGGCATCCCACTTGTTCAGCGCGATCACCAGCGCCCGGCCTTCCTGCAACACCTGATCCGCGATTCGCAGATCCTGCGATTCCAGACCCAGCGTTGCATCCAGCAGCAGCACCACCACTTCAGCGAAATCGACGGCGCGGCGGGTGTCGGCGGCGGAGAGCTTTTCCAGCTTGGTCGTCACGCGCGCGCGGCGGCGCAGACCGGCGGTATCGATCAGGCGAACCGGACGGCCATGCCATTCCCAGCCCACCGAGATCGAGTCGCGGGTAATGCCCGCCTCCGGCCCGGTCACAAGGCGATCCTCGCCCAGCAGCTTGTTGATGAGCGTGGACTTGCCCGCGTTCGGACGGCCAACCACCGCCAGCTTCAGCGGCGCAGCGGCCACTTCCTCCGGCGTCGGCTCAGACTTGTCTTCTTCCTCGAAGGCATCTTCCGGCGGCAGGCCCACATGCTTCACGATGGCCTGATACAGGTCTGCCAGACCCTCGCCGTGCTCGGCGGAAAGGGCGATCGGCTCGCCAAGGCCCAGCGCGAAGGCTTCGTAGTAGCCCGCTTCGGCCATACGGCCTTCGGCCTTGTTGGCCAGCAGCAGAACCGGCTTGTCCTGCGCCCGCAGCCAGGTCGCGAAGTGCCGGTCCAGCGGCGTGAGGCCGGCACGGGCGTCAATCACCATCAAGGCGAGGTCTGCCGTATCCAGCGCGGCTTCGGTCTGGGCGCGCATACGCCCGGCCAGCGTTGAGGCTTCGGCGTCCTCAAGGCCCGCCGTATCGACGATGGTGAACTCAAGGTCGAACAGCGAGCCGTTGCCTTCGCGGCGGTCGCGGGTGACGCCCGGCGTGTCATCGACAAGCGCCAGCTTCTTGCCAACCAGACGGTTGAACAGGGTGGACTTGCCGACATTGGGACGGCCGATAATGACGATCGTTGGTTTGTGATGCTCTTGCATGGCCCTGTGCTTAACCGGACGCTGCCACAAGAGCAATCACGCCCATTCAGCGAAACGCAGTAATTCGCCCATTGTTCGTCATGATGTAGAGACGATTGTTGGCAACCACCGGCGGCAGGTAGCTGCCATCGCCCAGCTTCTCCACCGAAATCAGGTCGCCCGTATAGGGAGAGACCGTCGCCACATAGCCGTTGCTGGAGGTGAGAATCAGGCGATCACCGGCCAGAACCGGGCCGTTCCAGGTCACAAGACCCTTCTGGTCCTCAATGTCGGTGTAGCGTTGCAGCTGGGTCAGCCAGCGCACGCGGCCCTCGCCGCGCGTCAGGCAGACCAGCTCGCCCTCATTGGTGACGGCATAAACGAAGTCGCCCGCCACCCACGGCGTCTGCACGCCGCCAAGGTTGACTTCCCAGATGCGCTGGCCGGTGGTCAGCTCCAGCGAGACCATGCGCCCGCCGTTGCCGATGGCAAACACCCGGCCCCGGTCGATGACCGGAGACGCATCGATATCCAACAGCGAACCGATGGCGGTGGTGCGGCCCGTGCGGGTCAGCAGCTCCTGCCAGGTCACGCGGCCGTTCTCCACGCGCAGCGCGGTCAGCTCGCCCGAAGAGTAGCCCACCACCAGCGTGGCGGCGGAAACCGCCGGAGCGCCGGTGCCCAGAATGCTGGCGTTCTCAACAATGCCGGTTGCGTCCCACTGCTCCTCGCCGTTCTCGGCGTTCAGCGTGAACAGCTGGTTGTCGAAGGTCACCACGAAAACCCGGCCGCCCGCAACGGTCGGTGCGCCGCGGAACGGAACCTGCATGTCCACCTGCCACAGCTTCTCGCCGTTCTTGGCGTTCAGCGCGGCCACGAAGCCATAGCCTGAGGTCACGAACAGCTTGCCGCCGTCGTAGGCAACGCCGCCGCCGAAGGCGAGCCGCGTGCTCTCTTTCTTCGGCAGGGTCACGCTCCACAGCTTGCGGCCGGTATTGGCGTCCATCGCCTGCACGGTCGCTTCGGTGTCGATGGTGAACAGCATGCCGTCCGCCACAATCGGCGCGGCCAGCAGGTAGGCGGTGCGGCTGGTGCCCTTGCCCGCCGAAGCCGTCCACGCCTTGCTCAGCGTTTGCGGCAGGGCGAGGTGGTGCATGGCCTTGGCC
>JAEZBH010000529.1 GCA_023427285.1 Pseudomonadota bacterium | reverse complement strand
CTTCGGCGGCATCGGCGAGGCCATGGGCGGCTGGCGCTACATCGTTGGCGATCCGGATCGTCCGCCCTCGCGCATGGGCGTCTCGATCGGTGACAGTCTGGCCGCCACCTACGCCTGCATGGGGGCCTTGGCGGCGCTTCACGCCCGCGAGCGGACCGGGCGCGGGCAGATCGTTGACAGCGCGCTCTATGAAGCGGTGCTTCAGGTCATGGAGAGCCTTGTGCCCGAGTATATGCTGGCAGGCCACGTGCGCCAGCGCACCGGCTCGATCCTTGAGGGCATTGCGCCCTCCAACGTCTATAAGTGCAAGGACGGGGAATATCTGATCGGAGCCAATCAGGACGGCATCTTTGCCCGCCTGTGCGCGGCGATGGGACGGCCGGAGCTGGCGCAGGATGCGCGGTATGCCACCCACGTTGCCCGCGGCGAGCGCCAGACCGAGCTCGACCAGCTGATCGAGGACTGGACCCGGACCAAGACCGTTGCGGAAGTGGAAAGCCTGATGATCGAGCACAGCATCCCGGCGGGCCGGATGTACCGTGCTCAGGACATGCTGGAAGACCCGCAATTTGCAGCGCGTGCGGCCTTGGTGGAGGTGGACAGCCCGCGCTGGGGCAAGTTCAAGATGCAGAACGCCTTTCCCAAGCTGTCAGAGACGCCCTCCGGCATCCGCTCGCTGGCGCCCGCCCAGATCGGTGAGCATAACGAGGAGATCTACAAGGGCCTCCTTGGGCTGACGGATGAGGATCTGGCGGCTCTGAAGGCAGCCAACGCGATCTGAGCAGATGGGCTGGCCGGAGGGGCATATCCTCCGGCCCCATCCCGTGCGCTCAGAGCTTGGGCATCTTGCCCGAGGCAATCTGATCCATCACATCGAGCGCCGAGTGCACGTCGTACATGATGCGGGTTTGCATGTTCACGGCCATCGCCTCGCCAAGGAAGCTGGCGTAGGCGTAAACATAGGCGGGCAGTTCCTCGTCGATATTCTCGAACTCGCCCGCGTCCAGCTTGTGGCCGATCCGCTCGCTGGCGATGTGTTCGATCAGGTCCGGCAGGAGGAGGTAGAGGTGATCCTCAATGCCCAGGTCGTCCAGAACGTCCCAGATCAATCCTTCCGGGCCCTCAACTTCCGCGCCGTCAATCGGCGGCGTGGCTTCGTAGGTGCCGGGTTCGAACTCGTCTTCGATGAAGCGGATCAGCTCTTTGGTTGCAACCGTGACCGTGTCTCCGGTCACATCCAGCGTCGGGATTCGGGCGAGCGCTTCCTCAACGCTGATGCCATCGTCAAAATCGGTGTCGGTCATAGAACTTCTCTTGCAGAGGGTGGGTTTGTCCGCACTCTACGCGCAAGTCTGCCGGGGGCCAAAACAAAACCCCACCGCCGCCTAGAGGCGAGGGTGGGGCCGAGTTGGCAGGGAAGTCTTCTCAAAGGCGGATTAGCGCGCCCACTTCTTGTCGAAGGCCCACACGTCCTCAAAGCCGATGAGGCTGCAGAACCGCTTGAAGTTGTAGATGTCGGTATTCGGGTCTTCCGGCTGATCCTCGTCCTTCAGCTGGCGCAGCGCCTTCTCGACAGCGGCGGCGGCGACAAGGCTGGTCAGCGCGGGGTAGATGGCGATGGAGAAGCCGATTTCCTTCAGTTTCGTCGGCGAGAGGATCGGCGTGATGCCGCCCGTGGCCATGTTGGCGAGCACCGGCTTGTTCAGCTCGGCGCAGGCGGCCTGCATTTCTTCCTCGCTGATGAGCGCCTCGGGGAACAGCACGTCGGCCCCGGCTTCGGCATAGGCGTGCATGCGGCGCATGATGCCCTCATAGCCTTCCGACTGGCGGGCGTCAGAGCGGGCGATGATCAGCGTCTCCGGGTTGGTGCGGGCCTCGCAGGCAACCTTGATCTTCTCGACCATCTCTTCCAGCGGAATGACCCGCTTGCCCGGCGTGTGGCCGCACTTCTTGGGGAATTCCTGGTCCTCGAACTGAATGGCGGCAACGCCCGCCTGTTCATAGGCGCGCACGGTATGATGCACGTTGAGCAGGCCGCCGTAGCCGGTGTCGGCGTCGGCGATAAGGCTGATGCCCTCGCCCACGGTGCGGGAGAGGGTGCCCATGCGGTCAACCATCTGCGTGACCGAGGCAATGCCCGCATCCGGCAGGCCGAGCGCGGAGGCGGTCAGCCAATAGCCGCTGCCGTAAACCACATCGAAGCCCACATCCTTCGCAATGACGGCGGTGATCATATCCTGAATGCCCGGCGCCACGATGAATTCGCCATTGGCCAGTTTCTTGCGAAGGGTGCTTGCTGTCACGAAACGTCTTCCTGTTGGGGGTCATGCAAAATCGCAAGGATTTGCGGGCAGGCGGCGCATCCGTTCAATTCAGATGCCGGCCCGTGTTCAGCAGGTGAACGCCCTTGCGGCCAAGCGGGAAGCGGGCGGCGATTTTCCTGTATCAGTGCGCCCATAAGCGGCGTGCGTTGCGGCGCGCCGGGAACATCAAGGGAGCGTGGCGCGAGAATGACGAGCGGGCGGACACTCTATCAGAAACTGTGGGACTCCCATGTCGTGCGCGATTATGGCGACGGCACGGCGCTGCTGTACGTTGATCGCCACCTCCTGCACGAATGCAGCACGCACCAGTCTTTCTTGATGATGCGCGAGCAGGGGCGGGTGGTGCGCCGTCCCGCAACCCAGCTTGCGGTGCCCGACCATGCGGTGCCGACCGACCAGCGCGGCGGCGAGATCACGGAGCCGCTGGCGGCGGCGCAGGTGGCGCGCCTTGCCCAGAATGCGGCTGATTTCAACATTCCCTATATTGAGCTGACCGACGAGCGGCAGGGCATCGTTCACGTCATCGGGCCGGAGCAGGGTTTCACGCTGCCGGGCATTGTGCTGGCGTGCGGCGATAGCCACACCTCGACCCACGGCGCGTTCGGGGCGCTGGCGTTCGGCATCGGGGCCAGCGAGTGCGCAACGGTCATGACCACCCAGTGTCTGGTGCAGGCGCGGGTCAAAACCATGGAAGTGCGCATCGAAGGTCAGCTCTCAGATCATGTCACCGCCAAGGACGTGGCGCTGGCCCTGATTGCAAAAATCGGCGTGGGCGGCGCGGTGGGCTATGCCGTTGAGTATCGCGGTCCGGTGATCGAGGCGATGTCGATGGCCGGACGCCTGACCCTGTGCAACATGACCATCGAGGCGGGGGCCCGCATCGGTCTGGTCGCGCCGGATGAGACGACTTACGCCTATTTGAAGGGTCGCCCCCATGCTCCCAAGGGCGCGCAGTGGGAGCAGGCGCTGGCCTACTGGCGCACGCTGCCATCTGACGCGGACGCGGTTTATGACAAGACCGTCGTGCTGTCGGCAGATGAGATCGCCCCCCACGTCACCTGGGGCACCAGCCCGCAGGACGCCTTGCCGGTGACGGCAAACGTGCCGACGCCCGAGATGGCTGCAACGCCCGAGCAGGCGGCTCAGTGGCGGCGGGCGCTGGAGTATATGGGCCTTGAGCCCGGCATGGCGCTGCAAGAGGTGAAGGTTGACCGGGTGTTCATCGGCTCTTGCACCAATGGCCGCCTTGAGGATCTGCGCGCAGCGGCACAGGTGGCGCTGGGCCGCCGTGTTGCGCCCTCTGTGCGGGCGATGGTGGTGCCGGGCTCAACGCTCGTCAAAATGCAGGCCGAGGCCGAGGGGCTGGACCGGATTTTCCGGGACGCAGGGTTCGAGTGGCGCGAGTCCGGATGCTCGATGTGCGTTGCGATGAACAACGACCGGTTAGAGCCGGGCGAGCGCTGCGCGTCCACCTCGAACCGGAATTTTGAAGGGCGTCAGGGCCGGGGCGGGCGCACCCACCTGAAGAGCCCCGCCATGGCGGCTGCGGCGGCCATTTCCGGCCACCTTGTTGACGTGCGCACCTTAGAGCCTTTTCCGATCTTATTGCATCATATCGCGGCTCTAAGCTTTTTGGCTGGTCGCACTTTCTTAACCGCAGGGTGTGTCACCCTGCTCGAAAGTTGCTTTTGGGAACTGATTTTATGCCTCAGCCTTACATTTGCGAGACCGGTGTCGCCGCGGCCCTGCTGGAAGACCGCATCGATACCGACCTGATTTTCCCGGCCCGCTATTTGCTGCTGATGGAGCGCAAGGGCCTTGGCAGCTACGCTTTTCGTGATCGGCGCTTCACCACCGCTGGCGAGCCTCTGCCCGATTTTGTGCTGAACCAGCCCCGCTATGCCAATGCGAAATTCCTGCTGGTGGGTGAGGACTTCGGCTGCGGCTCCAGCCGGGAGCAGGCGGTGTGGTGTCTGGCGGACTTCGGCATCCGCTGCGTGATCGCGCCGAGCTTCGGCGAGATTTTCTTCGGCAATTGCTCGCGCAGCGGCGTGCTGCCCATTCGCCTGCCCGCCGAGACCATTCGCCGTCTGGCAGGCCTGTGCGCGACCGAGGAGTTCACCGTTGATCTGCCCGCGCAGGTCATTCGGGCAGGCGGCGAGGAAATTGCGTTCGAGATTGCGCCGGGCCTGAAAGAGGCTCTGCTCAACGGCTGGGATGAAGTGGACGTGATGCTGGCCCATCATGCCGCCGAGATCGCGGCGTTCGAAGACGGCCAGCGCCAGCAGCAGCCGTGGCTTTACGCAGGCGAGGAACGCTGACCGGCAGAAGTTGCGCCCGCGCGGATACTCGTGCGGGCGCGCTGATGCGTCAGTGCCCCGCTCTCAGGCCTGACGGCGGATCATGCGCATGCGCTCAAGACGGAAGCGGCGCACAACGGTTTCAATGTCCGCGTCCGGGCAGACCTTGTTCTTGAAAACACGCGGGCCGATGACGGCGCTGGTCAGCAGGTTGACGAAGTAGATCTCAGGATCCGCCGGATCTTCATCCCCGGCATGGGCTTCCTTGTAGCCCTCGATAAAGGCATCCCATTGCGGGAAATTATCGCGAATGTCGCCGACCGAGATGAAATCATCGATCCACAGCTTGATGAGCTCCGGGTTCTCCAGAACATAGCGGGTCGTGTAGTCGATGCGATCCTCGATCGGGCCTTCGAAGGTGAACGCCCTGATGAGCCGCGCGGAAGAGGAGGCTTTGACCTCGGCAATCAGCGCGTCGCGATCCTTGAAATGGTAATACAGCGTCGTCCGGTCGATCCCCAGCCTCTGTGCAATGGCAGACATCGACAGCGCCCCGACCCCTCCCTCCGAGATCAGGCGCATCGCGGCCTCGATAATCTCCTCGTGGCTGTCGTTATAGGAGCGATGCCGCCGTTGAGGCGTGTTTTTCACAGTCGACATGCACAGTCCCGTATCACGTGAAGTCCCCCCTCTACAAGCAAACGAAAGTTCCAACAAACATGTTGAACTTTCAACATCAATGTTGCATCGTTTTGGGGTAGAGGCGTGAAGCCCAAAACGGACTCCGGAAAACCGGGGCCACGGCCAAAAGCCTCATGGGGAGGAATGAAGAGTCGTGAGTGCAGAACAGGATCTGTCTGCCGTTTGCGCCCGCGCGTTCCGGCGCGAGGCGGCAACAAAGGCCATTCTTTACGAAGGGCGCTGGTACGATTGGGGCTTTCTGAAAAAGACGGCTGACCGGTTGAGTGAGCTTGTCGGGCAATCCGGCATTGCAGAGGCCGCGCCAATTGCCTTTGTTTCGCGCAACCGGCCCTGGGCTGTCGCGGTTCTCCTCAGGCTGGTCGAAGAGCAGCGCACCGTTCAGATGGTTTATGCGTTCCAGTCTTCAGCTGGAATTGCGCGCGATATTGCCCGCCTGAAGCCTGCACTGGTTGTTCTGCTGGATGAGGACGTCTCGGAGGAACTGACAGGGGCGATTGGCTCTGTCGGCGCGGCTGCCATCGTTGTTGCCGAGACGGGGCTGAGCCTGCTTGCAGGACATGAGAGGGTCCGCGCCGTTGCCGATAACGCTCCCGCCGAGCGCTCCATCGCCATCCTGACAAGCGGGACGACCGGGCCGCCCAAGCAGTTCCCTGTCAGCTACGAGATGATCTCCCGCCATATGGTGCGTGCGCCGGATGCCTTGCAGGTGCCTGATGCGCCGGGCCAGAGCACGCCGCCGCTGCTGTTCTTTCCGCTGGGCAATATTTCCGGGCTTTACACCACGCTGCCCGCGCTTCTGGTTGGCGGCTGGGCCGAACTTGTGGACCGGTTCTCCGTTGATGCCTGGCGTGCGCATGTCGT
This sequence comes from Pseudomonadota bacterium, assembly GCA_023427285.1. Classification (GTDB taxonomy): domain Bacteria; phylum Pseudomonadota; class Alphaproteobacteria; order Sphingomonadales; family Sphingomonadaceae; genus Pedomonas. The sequence goes on along the minus strand of JAEZBH010000529.1, from coordinate 1,312 downwards.
GCGGTTCCGGCCCGCGCATACGGGTCTGCCGCCTGCCATGATCCAGATGGTGCTCGACCGGGATATTCCACGGGAGGATCTGGCGTCCATCAAGGTGCTGGGCACGGGCGCGGCCCCGCTCGACCCCGCCGTGCAGCGGGCATTTGAAGAGCGCTACGGCATTCCGGTTTTGCTCTCTTACGGCGCGACCGAGTTCGGCGGTCCCGTGACAGCCATGACGGCTGATCTTCATGCCGAATTCGGGAAAGCCAAATTCGGCAGCGTTGGCCGCCCCCTTGCTGGTGCCAAAATCCGGGTGGTGGATGCGCAGACGGGCGCGGAATTGCCGCCCGGCCAGGAAGGCGTGCTTGAGGTTGTCTCGCCGCGCATTGGGCCTGACTGGATCCGCACGTCCGATCTGGCGGTCATTGATGAGGACGGCTTCCTGTTCCATCGCGGGCGTGCCGATGGCGCGATTGTGCGGGGCGGTTTCAAGCTGCTGCCCGAGGTGATCGAGCGGGCGCTGCTGCTGCATCCGGCGATTGGGGCGGTCTCTGTCGTGCCGGTGCCGGACCGGCGGCTCGGGCAGGTGCCCGGCGCGGCCATGCAACTGCGACCTGCGGTTGCACCGCCAGGCATTGCCGAGATCGAGGCGCATCTGCGCGATCACGTGCCCGCCACCCATGTTCCGGCGCATTGGGCGTTCGTTGAGGAACTGCCGAAAAATCCTTCCATGAAAATCGACAGACCGGCCGTCGTGCGCCTGTTTGCCGAAGGCAAGGGAGCGCACCATGCAGCCTGACCATTCCTTCCTTGATGCGCGCACCCAGACTTGCAACCGGGTCGAGCCCGCACTGGTGGTCAACGATCCGGATGCAGAGGCGTGGGACGCCCGCGGCGATATTCTTGTCGGTGGCGGCGGGCGGGCCGGGGGGGCGGCGGCTCTGCGCGCCGCCGAAGACCGCACGCTGTCTGTCATCGCGATCGATCGCTCGACGGGCGGCGGCGCAAGCAAGCTCAGCGGCGGCGTTGTTTACATGGGCGGCGGTACCAAAGCCCAGCTGGAAGAAGGCATTGCCGACACGCCTGAGAACATGGCCCGCTACCTGAAGTTCGAAACCGGGGATGTGGTGCGTGACGAGACGCTTCGGCGCTTTGCCGCTGCCAGCACGCGCTTCCAGCCCTGGCTGGAAAAACACGGAGCCCGGTTCGGCGGTCCGGCGACAAACGAGAAAACCTCCTACCCCTTTGAGGCCAGCCTTTATTTCTCCGGCAATGAGACAACGCCTGCCGGTCGGGCGCTGGCAACACCGGCGCAGCGCGGGCACCGCGC
>JAEZBH010000386.1 GCA_023427285.1 Pseudomonadota bacterium | reverse complement strand
CGGACACGGGCGCAGCCCCGCCGCCGATACCTACACCATCGAGGCAAACGCCGCCGCCGTGCTGGCCGCCATGTCCGGAAAGGCCATTCTGGTCGGCCACAGCATGGGCGCGCAAATTGCCGTGGAAGCGGCCATCCAGTCGCCAGAGAGGGTTGCGGGCCTCGTGCTGCTCGACCCCGCGCCCATCGTGCCGCACGACAGCGCCCGCCAATATGTGGAGGACATGCGCCGCCACATCCAGCGCCTCGACCCCGACCAGCTTGCCGATATGCTGGCCCTGTTCGGTCGCCGCCAGATCATCCGGGCCACCGATCCCGCTGCCGTTGAGTCACTGGTTGAAGCGATGACCCGCACCCCTGCCGCCGTGGTGCGGGCGTGCTGGGATGCCGTGTGCGACTGGAGGGGCGAAGCCACCTTCCCCCGCGTTGAGTGCCCAACGCTTGCCATCGTCATCGACAAGGCGCTGAACCGTCCGGCGAACCTTGCCAAGGCCCTGCCCAAGGTCATGACCGGGCAGGTTGCAGGCGCGGGCCACATGCTTCAGTTCGAGGTGATGGATCAGGTCGCCGCCATGATGCAGCGCTTCTTCACGCTGAACCGGCTGTAAGACGATCCACATGAAAAGACCCTGCGGGAAGACCGCCCGCAGGGTCATTCTTGGAGGTCACAGATTGTCACCATCAGAACTGCATCAGATAATAAACCAAGTCTGCCGCAAGGCAATCGCACGATAGTCGAATACCCATAAACAATACACATCCCAATTCTAATATAAATCCTTTATTTACAAACAGATACGACCATCAGACCCTTGTACAGCTGCGCTTCGCTTGCTTTCATGGCGAGGTCCGCTTGGCTGGTTGGAAGACCCGGCAGCGCGTCTGTCGTCAACCGCCATGATCCCCCTTTGAACTCAAATCAAACGAAGCGCGGAAATCGACGGGCAAGAAAGGGGGTGCAGAATTGATCTCATTAGAACTACTGGCGGTGATAATATCACTGCTGGCGCTGCTGATCGCAGCAATCCGTCTCGGATTGTCGCTTGAGAAGCGTCGCAGGGAATAACCTGCCAGCGGGAGTGCCGGGAGGCGGCCGGACGCGCCGGGTGCCTCCCGGCATCCCACCTGATGAAGCGATATCCTGATAAAACGAAATTGCCTGCGGGACCTGCCGAGCTGAGGCTGGAAAAATCTTTTATCCAAGCATCAGACACAGGGAAGCATTTTCCTTATGTTATTGTAAATTAATGAATATTATTATATTAGAACCCCGCGTGATATTCGACCACAGGTCGCTTGCCGAGTTACTTGGCCCGGTTTAGTATTCGTGCATCCAATGTATGCACTTGCATAGCCTCAATCCATTAAGGCCCCGCAGACGACCTACCTGCGGGGCCTTTTTATTCAGACGATACTCACCAAAGAAAAAGGCCGAACCCGAAGGCCCGGCCCTTTTCCTTATTCGCAGCTTGCGGCGGTTTAGCCGTTGGCGGCTTCGCCGATCGGAGCCGTCACGCCGTTGGCGGCGTCCTTCTGCAGCTGGCGGCCGAACAGGCCCTGCATGTGGCTCAGCGAGAACAGGTGCGCATAGACCAGACCCAGCGCGCCGGACTTCACCAGCTTGCGGTGCTGATCGCCGCGCAGCTCCTGAAGCTTCTGCTCGTTGATCATGCGGAAACCGCGGAACTGGCTGGCCGGGCCGTCCTGCGGCTTGATCTGGGCCTCGCCTTCCATCAGCAGGTCCAGCTCCTTCAGTTCTTCGGCGAACGCGCGGGTGCGCTGCACGGCCATCTCGAACTGCTCGCAGAACTGGAGCACGCCCTTGGTGGTGTCAGACGGCTCGGTGCCGACAAACAGGTTGGTCTCGCCTTCGCTGAACAGGTCGCTCTGCTCGTCGAAGCACAGGCTCAGGTCCTTCGACTCCGGCGACAGGCGAGCAAGGATGAACGGATAGCGGCGCACGTAGCCCGGCACGTAAACATCCTGCTGCCACTGGCCGTTTTCGTCCAGGAACAGGTTTTCGCCTTCGCGCAGGCCAACGAGTGCGAGCGGAACGGGAACTTCGCCCGGACCGAAGATGATCGGGAAGTGGCGCTGGGCCATCACAAACTCATCGACAGTCAGCGGAATCGCATGGGCTTTGGTTGCGAACTTGAAATCCTTCCGCTCGCCCAGCACCAGATTGGCATGCTGCGACGGCGAAAGCGGCACCACAGAGTTGTAGAACAGCGGAAGCCCAGCGGCGGAGTTATTGGTGGTCATGTGTTCCCCTGACTAAAAAACCGGCCCTCCTCCGGGCCGGGCACTGCGGCACGTTAATCGTGATCCCATGTTCTACGCAATATACTCGTAGTCATATTGACAACTATCCGGCTGAATTCAGAGCACCCGCCCCGGATTCAGCACGCCGATCGGGTCAAGCGCCGCCTTGATTGCCCGCATCGCGAGCATCTTGGCCGGATCTGCCGTTCGAGCCAGTTCGTCGCGCTTCAAACTGCCGATCCCGTGCTCGGCAGATATAGACCCGCCGTATTGCAAAACCATGTCGTGAACTCTGGCGCTGACCGCATGCCACTCGGCCAAAAACGCCTCGCGATCCATTTCGGGCGGCTGGCGCAGGTTGAAATGGATGTTTCCATCGCCCAGATGGCCGAACGCCAGCACCCGGCTGCCGGGCACCATCGCCTCGACCACTGGCGTTGCTTCTTCAATAAAGGCAGGCATCTGCGCAACCGGCACCGAGACGTCGTGCTTCACCGCAACGCCGTCCAGCTTTTCCGCCTCAGGCAGAATTTCACGGATACGCCACAGCGCGCTGGCCTGCGCCTCCGTCTCCGCCAGCACGGCATTTTCGATGAGTCCCTGCTCCAGCGCCTCGGCAAGCGCCGCTTCCACGTCCGCCCGCACGGTGCCGCCCGCCCGTGCCGAGGCAACTTCGCTCAGCACAACCCACGGAGCGTTGCCGGGCACCGGGTCGCGCACATCGGGGAAATGCTTCAGCACCAGATCAAGCCCGTCGCGCGGGATCAGCTCAAAGGCGTTGACCTGATCGCCCGTGGCGCGGCGCAGCAACGCCAGCAGCTTCACGGCATCACGGGCGGAGCGGAGGGTCATCCACGCCGTTACCGCGTCCCGCAGGCGCGGGAACAGCTTGAGCGTGACGGCAGTGACGATGCCGAGCGTCCCCTCCGCGCCGATGAACAGCTGCTTCAGGTCGTAGCCGGTGTTGTCCTTGCGCAAAGGGGTAAGGCCATGGAACACCTCGCCTGTCGGCAGCACGGCCTCGATGCCCAGCACCAGCGCGCGCATGGTGCCGTAGCGCAGCACGTGGATGCCCCCGGCATTGGTGGACACCAGCCCGCCGATGCGCGCCGAGCCTTCCGAACCAAGCGAGAGCGGGAACAGGCGATCCACGCTTTCCGCCGCCGCCTGCACGTCCGCCAGAATGGCTCCGGCTTCGGCCACGAGAGAGAAGTCGTCCGCATCCACGGCGCGAATACGGTTGAGGCGCTGAAGGCTGACAACCACCATGCGGCCAGAAGCATCCGGCACGCCGCCGCGCACCAGGCCGGTGTTTCCGCCCTGCGGCACCAGCGGCACGCCGTAGCGGTTGGCGATTTTCACGATTTCAGAAACCTGCGCCACATCGCGCGGGCGCAGCACAAGGGGCGTTTGGCCTTTGAACAGCCCGCGCCAGTCGCGCACATACGGATCGGTGTCGCCGGGGTTGCTGATCCAGCCACCCTCGCCCACAACCGCCTTCAGCGCCTGTTGCGCTTCAAGCCATGCCGTGTCGTTCAGCCCAGCGCCCATGCTCCGCCTCACTGCCTTGTGTCAGGAGGCTCTGTAGCACAGGGGCAAATTCAAAGGACAGATCGATCAGCCCACTGGCCAGATCAGTGAACCGCGACGCTGGCGGGCAGGGTGTCGTTGTCTTCCGCCACCATACGGGCGTGAATAGCCAGCCACAGATTGAGGCCAACCTCGTCGCTGAGGGTGCGCATGCGCTCGATCGCCTGATGCGCCATCGGCACGGCCTTGGGACCAAGGTTCTGACGCAGGTTGCGCGCCACGCTGCGCACCAGCGGATGCTGTGCGAAGGTTGCGGCGGATTCGTGCTCGAAGCTGTAGCTCTGTTCGGTCATGCGCCGGGCCCTTCCCAAAGTATGCGGCTCAATTCTCGAACACGGCAACGCAAGACCCGTGCCAGACGGCGAAGCTTGGAATTCCGGTGTATTATCGTTGCTGTTTTCAGACTGGTCGGTCAAAACTACCCAGCGTCGCACGTGCGACACGGCAGATTTTGCAGGAGCGGGACAGCATGGATCGGCTGACGGCAATGGAGATGTTCGTACGGGTGGTATCAGCCAAGAGCTTCTCTGCCGCTGCCCGCCAACTTGGCGTATCCAAATCCGTGGTGTCCAAAGC
>JAEZBH010000409.1 GCA_023427285.1 Pseudomonadota bacterium | reverse complement strand
GGGTGCAGGGGACAAGTCCCCTGCAATCAAATCCCTACCGAAGCAGCACCTTACGCTCGCGCAGATATTCCAGCACCTGAAGCAGCGGCAGGCCGAGGATGGTGAAGAAATCGCCGTTGATGCGGCTGAACAGCTGGGAGCCCAGCCCTTCGAGCCGATAGCAGCCGACGCTGGTCAGCAGCGCCTCGCCTTCGCGGGCGATATAGTCGTCCAGAAACTCTGGGGAGAAATTGCGCATGGTGAGCGAGGCGGTATCCACCACGCGCCACACCGGCTTGCCGTTCTGAGCGATGACGGCAGCGGAGATGAGCTTGTGCTCCTTGCCCGCCAACAACTCCAGATGCGCGCGGGCTTCCTCTAGCGAGCGCGGCTTGTCCATCATCTCGGCCTTGCCGTGGCTGAGCACCTGATCGCACCCGAGCACCAGCGCACCGGGGATGCGGGAGGAGATCTTGAGCGCCTTGGTTTCGGCCAGAGCATCCGCAATGGCGCGCGGGCTGGCCTTCTGGGCCAAGAGGCTGATCTTCAGCTCGTCTTCATCCACATACGGCGCCATGGCCTCGAACGGCACGTTTGCCGACTTCAGCATCGCCTGACGGCTGGCGCTGGTGGACGCCAGAATGAAGGCGGGTGCCCCCTGCTCAACTGCCATTACCGTTCCCATTCCCATTCAAAGCTTCCTGGCGCTGGGCCAGATAATTCAGAATCGCGGACGCCGTTTCCTCGATCGAGCGGCGCGTGACATCGATAACCGGCCAGCCATGCTGCGTAAACAGGCGGCGCGCATGGGTAATTTCGGTCTGCACCTCTTCCTCGCGCACGTAATCGCTGTCTGTGGATTGATTGAGCGTGAGCAGGCGATTGCGGCGGATCTGCACCAGGCGCTCGGACGACGTGGTGAGCCCCACCACCAGCGGGCGGCGTAGCTGGAACACCTGCGGCGGCAGCGGGATTTGCGGCACGACCGGCACGTTGGCGGTCTTGTAGCCTCTGTTGGCCAGATAGATGCTGGTTGGCGTCTTTGACGTGCGCGAGACGCCAAGAAGAACAATGTCCGCCTCGTCCAGCGTTTCGGCGGACTGACCGTCATCATGGGCCATGGTGAAGTGCATGGCCTCGATACGGCTGAAGTAAGCCGCATCCATAAGGTGCTGGCGGCCCGGCATGCCGCGTGCGGACTGGCCGAGCGATTGGCTGAGGGCTTGCAGCACCGGGTCGAGCACCGAAATGGCGGGCAGCCCCAGTTGCAGGCAGCGGCCCTGAAGCCGGTCGCGCACCATGGGGTTAACAAGTGTGAATAACACGAGGCCGGGACGCTGGCTGATCTCCTCCATAACGCGCTCGATTTGCCGCTCTGAACGGATCATCGGCCAGAAGTGCCGAACGGCCTGAACCCCTTCAAATTGCGAGAGACAGGCCTTTGCGACGGACTCGAGCGTTTCGCCCGTGGAGTCCGATACGAGGTGCAAATGAAGTCTGGTCATAACCCTGTGGATAACTGTGTGGATGCTGCTTGGCCGAGTGGGGGATAAAATGCCCATTCACACAAGCCGGGGATTCGCCCCCAACTTATCCCCAAACTGTCCGCATGGGGATGAATTTTCAGGCTTCCTGGGGATAATGGGGATAACTTTCCCTAATCCCCGGATTCCCTTCACAAACGCGACCAAACGGAGCATGGCCAGGCTGTGGATTAGTGGATAAACCCGATTCTAACCGTACAACCACCACCTCAGACTCTTAGATTCATAAAGGAAGGATATTGGTAGTGGAGAGGAAGCCTTTGTTACGTGTGCTCGCCGGCGAGCGGCTCGATCCACCACCCGTTTGGCTCATGCGTCAGGCTGGCCGTTACCTCAGCGAGTACCGCGCCGTGCGTGCGCAGGCCGGTTCCTTCCTCGATCTGTGCTACAACCCGGAGCTGGCAGCAGAGGTCACGCTGCAACCTATCCGCCGCTTCGGCTTTGATGGCGCAATCCTGTTCAGCGACATTCTGGTGGTGCCCCACGCGCTGGGTCAGAACCTGTGGTTTGCGGAAGGCGAAGGCCCGCGCATGGAGCCTCGCATGGCAGAGACGCCGCTGGAGGCCCTAGAACCGGCCCCTGAGCGCCTTGAGCCGGTTCTGGAGACCGTGCGCAAGGTGAAGGCCCTTCTGCCCCCTGAGGTGACGTTTCTTGGCTTTGCGGGGGCTCCGTGGACCGTTGCGACCTACATGGTCGAGGGTCGGGGCAGCAAAGACCAGGCATCGGCACGCTCGATGGCCTATCAGGAGCCGGAGCGGTTCCAGCAGCTGATCGATGCGATCGTCGAGCAGACCATCTCCTACCTGCTCGGTCAGATCGAGGCGGGCGTTGACGTGGTGCAGATCTTCGACAGCTGGGCCGGCACGCTGTCGCCCGCCCAGTTCCGCCAGTGGGTGATCGCGCCGACCAAGCGCATCGTTGACGCCATCCGCGAGAAGCACCCCGGCTTCCCGATCATCGGCTTCCCGAAGGGCGCGGGCGCAAAGCTCGTGGAATACGCGGAAAAGACCGGCGTTTCGGCCGTTGGCCTTGATGAGACGGTGGACCCGGTCTGGGCCAATGCGGCCTTGCCCAAGGGCCTGCCGGTGCAGGGCAATCTTGACCCGTTGGCGCTGCGTGCGGGCGGCGAGGCGCTGGACAGTGCCGTTGACGCCATTCGCGAAGCCCTTGACGGGCGGCCGCATATCTTCAATCTCGGGCACGGGATTCTGCCGGATGTGCCGGTGGCGCATGTGGAGCGGCTGCTGGCGCGGCTGCGCGGCTAAAGCAGCTGGAGGATAGCAAACGTGGCAGGTTTTCTGGGCGAATCATACCTGTGGGTTAAGTCGTTCCATCTGATCGCTGTGATCTTCTGGATGGCGGGCATGTTCATGATGCCCCGCTTCTTTGCGTATCACGCGGAGGAGAACGTCGCCTACGGGGTAGGTTCGCCCAGCGACCTGACCTGGCGGGAGCGCGAGCGCCGCCTGATGCGCATCATCATCAATCCGGCGATGATCGTGGCATGGGTGCTGGGCCTCATGCTCGCCACCGATATCGGCTGGAGCGGCGGCTGGCTGCACGCCAAGCTCATTCTCGTGGTGCTGCTCTCCGGCTACCACGGCATGCTGTCAAAATGGCGCAAGCAGTTCGCTCTGGGGAACAATCCGCGCGGGTCCAAGTTCTACCGGATTATCAACGAACTCCCCACCTTGGCAGTTGTCGTCATCGTCATTTTGGTTATCGTGAAACCGTTCTAATGGGGAAACAGCGTCAAGCGGCGCTTGACTTCCCCTCTGGCGCTGCTTACCTGCTCAACTCAGCCGCGCGCTTTTCTGGCCCGGCTCCTTCCTCCTTACATCTCCGCATGCATTCCTCGCACACAGCGGACTCCTAGCATTAGGCACAGCTTATGCATTTGCACGACCTGAAGCGGAAAACGCCGGCTGAACTTGTGGCCATGGCCGAAGAGCTTGGTGTTGAGAACGCATCGACCCTGCGTAAGCAGGATCTGATGTTCTCCATCCTGAAGCAGATGGCTGAAACCGACGTTCAGATCATGGGCGCCGGTGTCATTGAAGTTCTGCCGGACGGTTTCGGCTTCCTGCGGTCGCCCGAGGCCAACTATCTGGCCGGTCCTGACGACATTTACGTGTCTCCCTCCCAGGTTCGCCGCTTCGGTCTGCGCACCGGCGATACGGTTGAGGGCGACATTCGCGCTCCCAAGGACGGTGAGCGCTATTTCGCCCTGACAAAGGTTTCGACCATCAATTTCGACGAGCCCGAAGTGGTTCGTCACCGCGTCAACTTCGACAACCTGACGCCGCTCTACCCGGACGAGAAGTTCACGCTCGATCTGGCCGATCCGACTCGCAAGGACATGTCCTCGCGCGTCATCGACATCATCTCGCCGCAGGGCAAGGGTCAGCGCGCTCTCATCGTTGCGCCGCCGCGCACGGGTAAGACCGTTCTGCTCCAGAACATCGCCCATGCCATCACGGCGAACCACCCGGAAGTGTACCTGCTCGTTCTCCTGATCGACGAGCGTCCGGAAGAAGTGACCGACATGCAGCGCTCCGTGCGCGGCGAGGTCATTTCCTCGACCTTCGACGAACCGGCTGCGCGTCACGTGCAGGTTGCCGAAATGGTCATCGAGAAGGCAAAGCGCCTCGTTGAGCACAAGCGCGACGTGGTCATTCTGCTCGACTCGATCACCCGCCTCGCCCGCGCCTACAACACCGTGGTTCCGTCTTCGGGCAAGGTGCTGACCGGCGGTGTGGATGCCAACGCGCTCCAGCGTCCGAAGCGTTTCTTCGGTGCGGCCCGCAACATCGAGGAAGGCGGTTCGCTCTCGATCATCGCAACCGCGCTCATCGATACGGGCAGCCGTATGGACGAAGTGATCTTCGAAGAGTTCAAGGGCACCGGTAACTCGGAAATCATCCTTGACCGCAAGGTTGCCTACAAGCGCATCTTCCCGGCGATCGACGTGGGCAAGTCCGGCACCCGCAAGGAAGAAATGCTGGTGGACAAGGCCACCCTGTCCAAGATGTGGGTGCTGCGCCGCATCCTCATGCAGATGGGCACGGTCGATGCCATGGAGTTCCTGCTCGACAAGATGAAGGACTCCAAGTCCAACGAGGACTTCTTCTCGTCCATGAACCAGTAAGCTGGTCATCATACGAAAACGGAAAAGCGGCGTTCAGGAGACTGAGCGCCGCTTTTTTCGTTTCCCGAGGGTGTGTCCGGTCGAACCAGCGGGTGGCTTTGAGCGGAAGGAGATGTTGTGGACGCAAGTTTGCAAGCCCTCATGGACCCTGAGGCTCTCAGCGCCTTTGCTCAGGTGGTGCTGATCGACATTACGCTGGCGGGCGATAATGCCATCGTGGTGGGATCGCTGGCGGCGGGTCTGTCGCACAAGGATCAGAAGAAGGTCATCTTCATCGGCATCCTGGCCGCGCTGGTGCTGCGCATCGCCTTCGCGCTGATCGCAACCCAGTTGTTGAAGGTGATCGGCCTTTTGCTGGCCGGCGGCATTCTGCTGCTCTGGGTTGCGTGGAAAATGTATCGCGAACTGGCTCCGGCCAAGCCGCAGGAGGTTGGACCAGACGATGACTCCCCCCACGATAACGGGGTGAAGCCGCCCAGGTCCTTTGTGCAGGCGGCGTGGGCCGTGGCTCTGGCAGACGTTTCCATGAGCCTTGATAACGTGCTGGCGGTGGCGGGGGCCTCTCACGAACATCCGTGGGTGATGGTGTTCGGTCTGGTGCTCTCGGTTGCGCTCATGGGGCTGGCTGCCGGGTTCATCGCCCGCGTCATCGATCGCTTCCGGTGGTTGGCCTATGTGGGGTTGCTGGTGATTGTCTATGTCGCGCTGAAAATGATCTGGGACGGCTGGAATCAGGTGGTGCCCTTCATCGAGGCGTAACAGCCTTCAGGAAGCCTAACGAGAAAGCGGGTACACGGACAAGCCGGGCACCCGCTTTCTCATTCCAGAGCGTGTTCTGGTGCTTCTACGGCTCGATCACCGTGCAGCCGGTGGTGCGGCGCTCTTCAAGCGCGCGATGGGCCTCGGCGATGTCTTCCAGTTTGAAGCTCTGCTCGATTTCCACCTTCACCTGTCCGCTGGTGATCTTGTCGAACACCTGACGGCTGTAGGTCTCCCGCTCTTCCGGCGTTGCATAATAGGCGAACAGCGTCGGGCGGGTGATGTAAAGCGAGCCCTTGGTGGAGAGGATGCCCAGATCAACGCCGGTAACCGGGCCGGAGGCGTTGCCGAACGAGACCATCATTCCGCGCGGGGCAAGGCAATCGAGCGAGGTGATGAACGTGTCTTTCCCAACCGAGTCGTACACCACCGGCAGCTTGCGGCCCCCGGTGATGTCCAGAACGCGGGCAACGACGTTTTCCTCGCGGTAGAGGATGACATGATCGCAGCCGTGCTCTCTGGCCAGCTCTGCCTTCTCCGCGTTGCCGACCGTGCCGATGACCGTGGCGCCAATGGACTTGAGCCATTGCACCGCCATCAGCCCCACACCGCCCGCTGCGGCATGCCACAGCACCGTATCGCCCGGTTGCACGGCATAGGCGCGGTTGACCAGAAACTCGACCGTGCAGGCTTTCAGCAGGCTGGCGGCGGCGGTTCGCTCGTCCAGATCGTCCGGCAATTTCACCACCCGATCAGCTCCGATGGTGCGATACTCCGCATAGGCTCCGGTCGGCCCCCAGCCATAGGCAACCCGGTCCCCCGGCTTCAGGTGGCTCACTCCCTCGCCCACGGCTTCCACAACCCCTGCGCCTTCAACGCCCGGTATGAACGGAAGCGGCAACGGGTAAAGGCCGCTGCGATGATAGGTGTCGATGAAGTTGAGGCCAATGGCGGTGTGGCGCAAGAGAACCTCGCCGGGGCCAGCCACGGGCATTGGCAGATCAACGACTTCCAGTACTTCCGGGCCGCCGTAGCGGGAGACCTGAACAGCTTTCATTGCGTTGTTTCCCTGCATTTTTCAAAGCTGGAACCAAGGATGTCCTGCGCCACTTCTGCCCGGTCGCTGGCAACGACAGTGACGCCCTGACGCACCAACTCTGCATATTCGGATGGATTGCCATCGATGAGAAAACGATCGTCCAGCCGTTGCCGTGCCCGTCCGCTGGTGCCGAAGGCGGCCTCCACGCCATATTTGCGCAGGGCATCCCACAGGGAAGGGTTGGGCTCGTTTCTGCCGGTCCAGGCAATGAGGCGCGCAAGATTGAACCCGCGCCGCTTCAGGGCAACAAGGTCGGCAGTTGACCGGATGGGCGTTGAGATCATCACCTTCGGATCGAGCCGGTGAACGTGCATGGCCGATGACATGCGGTAGGTGACGATGATGACCTGCCCGCTCATTCCCTCGCCCTGCACGCAGCGCACAACGTCATCCATGCGGGTGCGCGGCTTGATGTCGAGCTGAAGCGCCGCGCCGGTGTTGCGGGCCCAGGCCAAAGCCTCAACCAGCGTTGGTACGGTCTCGTCGGTGGGATTGCCGCGCGGGTCTTTCAGGCGGCAGCTTTTCAGATAGGCCAGTGTTGCAGCGCTGAGCGGCCCCTGGCCGGTCGTGGTGCGCTCAAGCGTATCGTCATGCAAGAGAACGAGCACGCCGTCCGCGGTGGTGGCGACATCCACTTCCAGCAGGCGAACGCCTGAGTCCCAGGCGGCCTGCATGCTGCTCAGGCAGTTTTCCGGGTCATCCGGCGAGGCTCTGCCGCGATGGGCCGAGGCCATGCCGATCTCGCGAAGGCGCATGCAGTCAAACTGCGCGCTGAGATCGGCCGGGGGCGCGGGCGGTTCTCCGCCGGGCGCGGGTGCGGCCGGAAGCAGAGCGCTTCCGGCCTCGGTCAGTTGACCCTTCACCCTTACTTCAGGTGTTCAGCGAAGAACGCGGTGGTCCGGCCATGCGCCAGATCGGTTGCTGCCTGATCGAAGTGCTGGCCGCCGATGCGGGTGATGGCGTGATCCTGATCCTTGTAGTCGTAGATCGTCACCTGCGGGTGATCGTCCAGCGCGGCGTGGATCTGGGCCTGCGCTTCCGGGCTGACGAACTTGTCCTTGCAGGCAATGTGCATGATCAGCGGCTTGGTGATGTTGGCCGCTTCATCGAGCATCTTCTCGATGGTGACGCCATAGTAGCTGGCGTTGGCGTCGGCATTGGTGCGGGTGGCGCACAGGTACGCCAGACGACCGCCAAGGCAGAAACCAACGGTGCCGACCTTGCCGGTGCAGCCATGAACGTCGCGCAGCGCGTCGATGGTGACCTTCAGATCCTCAACGCCAGCGTCGACATCGAAGCCCTGAAGCAGAGCGGCAGCCTTCTTCCACTCTTCCTCGGTCTTGTCGGTGAGCTGCACGCCCGGCTCCTGACGCCAGAACAGGTCCGGTGCGAGGGCGAAATACCCCTTCTCGGCCCAGGCATCCGCCTTCTTGCGCACGTCCTGATTGACGCCGAAAATTTCCTGAATGACGACGATGCCGGGGCCGGTGCCGCTGGCGGGCTCGGCCAGATATGCGGTGAAGCTGCCAGAGCCGTCAGCTGCGGTCAGGGTGATTTCGCGTCCCATTCTCTTCTCCTTATATATTTGCAAAATTTCGGGAAATTCAGATACGCCGGAACTGCGGCGTGTCAAACCTCAACTGCGCCTTCAAGGCTCAGCAGCATGGCCTTGGTCTCAACGCCCTCGCCGAAGCTGTAGTTGTCCCGGCCGGGGGTGGCGCTCAGCACCCGATGGCAGGGAATGAACAGCGGAAGCGGATTGTGGGCGCAGGCCTGCCCCACCGCCTGAGCCGAAGTGCCCAGCTCGGCGGCGAGCTGTCCGTATGTTTTGGTCTGGCCATAGGGAATGGCCTGCATCGCCTGCCAGATTTGCAGGCGGCGCGGCGTGCCATAGGGCGCAAGCGGCAGGTTGAATTGCTCCAGCGTGCCATCGAAGTAGGCGTTCAGCTGATCCCGCGCTTCAAGCAGCAGCGGCGTTTCATCCTGATCGCTGCCCCATCCCCACTCAACGGCAACAAGCTGGCCCTCATCCTCGCACAGGGTAATGTCTCCCACCGGGGTGTGAAGCGATAAGGTCGGCATCGGTTTCTCCTGCGCAGCTCTGGCAGGTTTCATAGCACGAACAGCGGGTTGGAAGGGAATGGATCATGGTCGGCACACTCGCAGTGCGATAAAAATCTTGCGAAAACGCCCTCTCCCCTCGGCACGGGATTGGTGGCAGAAGGGCGCAACGTTCGGGTTTACGCAGCGCAGCTGAGGCAGAGCAGATATGAGCGAGACGATCTTCGCCCTTTCATCGGGTCGTGGTCCGGCAGGCGTTGCGGTGATCCGCGTCTCCGGCACGCGCGCGGGCGAGACGGTGACCCGGCTGACCGGCAAGCCCCTGCCCGCGCCGCGCACGGCGGCGCTCAGGGCGCTGCATGACCCTGCAACGGGCGAGACGATCGATCAGGCGCTCCTTCTCTGGTTCCCCGCTCCCGCCAGCTTTACCGGGGAAGATGTGGTGGAGTTCCACACCCACGGCGGCCCGGCCGTGGTCTCTGGCGTGCTGGCGGCGCTCGGCAATCAGGCGGGCGTGCGCCCCGCAGAACCCGGTGAATTCACCCGCCGCGCCTTTCTTGCGGGGAAGATGGACCTGACGCAGGTTGAGGGCCTTGCCGACCTCATCAATGCGGAAACCGAAGCCCAGCGGCGACAGGCGCTCAGGCAGATGCAGGGCGTGCTGACGGATTTGTATGAGGGGTGGCGCACCCGCCTCATTCGGGCGCTGGCCTATGTGGAAGCGGATATCGACTTCTCGGACGAAGACGACGTGCCCGAGCATGTCTCGGCGCAGGTGCGTAGCGCCATCGAAGCGCTGTCAGGTGAAATTTCGCAGCACTTGGCCGACGGCAGCCGGGGTGAGCGTTTGCGCGATGGTCTCAGCGTTGCCATCATCGGCAAGCCGAATGCGGGCAAATCGAGCCTGCTCAATGCGTTGGCCAAGCGGGACGTGGCGATCGTCTCCAACATTGCCGGGACCACGCGCGATATCATTGAGGTTCATCTCAATCTGGGCGGGTATCCGGTCACGCTCATCGACACGGCAGGTCTGCGCGAAACCGATGATCCGGTTGAAGCCATGGGCGTTGCCCGTGCACGTGCCCGCGCCGAAGCGGCGGACCTGCGCTTGCACCTGACCCCTTATGGGGAGGAACCGGCCTTGGCTGACGAGAACACCCTGTCCGTTGTGACCAAGGTTGATCTTGAAGCGGGTGCTATCGTTGGCAATCAGGAAGGCCGTTTCCACATCTCCGTTCTGACCGGGGCCGGGCTGACCGAACTGGTTGCGCATTTGGCGGACTGGGCTGGCAAGGCGCTGAACGGCGGCGAGTCTGTTCTGCTCACGCGGGAGCGCCATCGTCATGCGCTGGAGAATTGCCGCGCTCATTTGCAAGCGGCTTTGGTGCAGCCTGATCTGGTGCTGATGGCTGAGGACATGCGCCTGGCAGCCCGCTCGCTTGGCCGCATCACCGGGCGGGTGGATGTTGAGGACCTCCTCGACGTGATTTTCCGCGATTTCTGCATTGGAAAATAAGGGCTTAGGCTTTTTTGAAACTGAGCCCCCGTCCCTGTTTCACGTGAAACACAGCGCCTTCAATGGTTTGGCTAGGTTGGTCGATGTTCCACGTGAAACACAAAACAGTGGCCGAATGACCCGCTTCTGTTGTTTCACGTGAAACGCCACCTCCCTGTTTGACTTCTGGCCGTCGAATCCATACTGATGGATCCATCATGCCAAGCTACGACGTTATCGTTATCGGCGGAGGTCACGCCGGCTGCGAAGCCGCTGCCGCTGCCGCGCGCATGGGCGCGAACACCGCGCTCGTTACCCACAAGGTTGAGACAATCGGCGAAATGTCGTGCAATCCTGCCATTGGCGGGCTTGGCAAGGGACATCTGGTCCGTGAAATCGACGCGCTCGACGGCGTTATGGGCCGGGTGGCGGATGCGGCTGGCATCCAGTTTCGCCTGCTCAATCGACGCAAAGGCCCTGCCGTTCAGGGGCCGCGTGCGCAGGCTGATCGCAAGCTGTACCGCCAGGCGATGCAGGAGACGCTGCTCAACTATCCCAACCTGACGGTCGTGGGCGCGGCGGCGGAAGACCTGACCTATGCTGAGACCGAAACTGGTCCGGTCATAAACGGTGTGGTGTTGGCCGATGGCACGCGCCTGTCAGCGGGTGCGGTGGTTTTGACCACGGGCACCTTCCTGCGCGGTGTCATTCATATCGGTGAGAAGCAGATCCCGGCTGGCCGGGTGGGTGAAGCTCCTTCCATCGGCCTGTCAGACACGCTGCATCGGTTCGGCTTTGCGCTTGGCCGCCTCAAGACCGGCACCCCTGCCCGGCTGGATGCGCGCTCGATTGACTGGTCGCAGCTGGAGACACAGCCGGGCGACGAACCGCCCGTGCCGTTCAGTTTTCTCACCAAGGCGATCACCACGCCGCAGGTGTCGTGCTACATCACCCGCACCACGGCGAAAACGCACGAGATCATTCGCGCCAACATTCATCGCGCTCCCATGTATGCGGGGCGGATTGAGGGTGTCGGCCCGCGCTATTGCCCGTCCGTTGAGGACAAGGTGATGCGCTTCTCCGACAAGGACAGCCACCAGATCTTCCTTGAGCCGGAAGGGCTGGATGATTTCACCATATATCCCAACGGCATCTCGACTTCCTTGCCGGAAGAGGTTCAGGACGCGTTTTTGCGCACCATTCCGGGTCTGGAGAACGTCAGGATCATCCGCCCCGGCTATGCGATCGAGTATGATTTCGTCGATCCGCGCGAGCTGAAGCCCAGCCTTGAGACGCTGAAGGTGAAGGGTCTGTTCTTCGCCGGGCAGATCAATGGCACCACTGGTTACGAGGAAGCGGCAGCCCAGGGTCTGCTTGCTGGTCTCAATGCGGCCAGGGTGGCGGGCGGCAGTGCCGAACCTTTCCTGATTGATCGCGCCGATGCCTATCTTGGCGTGATGGTTGATGACCTGACGACGCAGGGGACCCGCGAGCCCTATCGCATGTTCACATCTCGCGCCGAGTATCGCCTGCGGTTGCGGGCGGATAACGCAGACCAGCGGTTGACGCCGCTCGGCCTTGCGTTGGGCTGTGTTGGTCCTGAGCGCGCAACGGCGTTCCGCCAGAAGATGGAAGCGCTTGAGCGGGCGCATGAGATGATCAAGTCTCGCGCGCTCTCGCCCAATCAGGCGGCAAAGCACGGGCTGTCCGTCAATCAGGATGGCATCGTGCGCACCGGCTTTGAGTTGATGCGCTATCCCGATATCGATTGGGCACGGCTGGCCTCTGTCTGGCCGGAGCTGGCTGAAGTCGATGCTGACGTGGCGGCGCAGGTTGAAATTGACGCCAAGTACGCAACGTACATTGACCGTCAGGCTGAGGATATCGAGGCGTTCCGCCGCGATGAGGCTCTGACCCTGCCAGCCGAGCTGGACTACAAATCCGTAATGGGGCTTTCCGCTGAATTGCGGGAGAAGCTTTCCGTTGCCCGCCCGGCGACCCTTGGCGCTGCGGCGCGTTTGCCCGGTGTCACCCCGGCGGCGCTAACGGCGCTTCTCGCCCATGTCAAAAAACACAACAATCGTCGGACGTCAGCAGCATGAGTGAAGTTGTTCAGGAAGTCTCTGGCCCTGAGGTCTCTGGCCCCGAAGCTCTGACCGACGTGATCGACGTTTCACGTGAAACACTGAGCGCGCTCAACCGCTATGTGCTCATGCTTCAGGAGTGGCAGACCAAGCTCAATCTGGTCGGTCCGGCCACCCTGCCCGATGCCTGGCGGCGCCATATTCTGGATTCCGCCCAGCTTTTTCCGCTCATCGAAAAGCCGGAAGAGACGGTGTGGATCGATATGGGATGCGGTGCGGGCTTCCCCGGCCTCGTTATGGCGATCATGGGGGTTGGCGAGGTTCACCTTGTTGAATCGATTGCCAAAAAGTGCCGTTTCCTTGAAGCTGTGGTGGATGCGCTTGCCCTGCACGACCGGGTGATTATCCACAATGCGCGCCTCGAAGCGCTGAAGCCGTTCAAGGCGGACATCATTTCAGCGCGGGCGTTGGCGAAGCTAACGCAACTGTTTGACTGGGGCCATCCTTTCGCGGCATCATCCACGCGCTGGCTGCTTTTGAAGGGGCAGGATGTAGAGGCCGAACTGGCCGAGGCTCAACAAAAGTGGGCCTTTGAGTATGACCTTCATGCCAGCCTTTCAGACCCGCGGGGACGTATTGTCGAGGCGCGGGGCGTGGCGCGAAAGGCCAAGAAATGACGGGTCAGTCCCCTGCTTGCCGGATCATTGCCATCGCCAACCAGAAGGGCGGCGTGGGCAAAACGACGACGGCAATCAACCTTGCCACCGGCCTTGCCGCCGTGGGACGCAAGGTGCTGGTGATCGACATGGACCCGCAAGGCAATGCCTCAACCGGCCTCGGGCTGGACCGGGAGCAACGCACCTTCTCAACCTATGAGCTGCTGCTGGGCGAAACGACTGTCGCTGAATCGCTGACCCAGACGATTGTTCCCAACCTTTGGATCATTCCCTCAACCGTTGATCTGTCCGGCGCGGAGATCGAGCTGGTTGAGATGCCGCAGCGCACGTTCCGGCTGAAGAATGCCCTGGCCGAGCTTGGCGATCAGTTCGATTACGTTTTCATTGATTGCCCGCCCTCCCTTGGCCTGCTGACCATCAATGCGCTGGTTGCAGCCGAGGGCGTTCTCGTGCCGCTGCAAACGGAATTCTTCGCACTGGAGGGGCTGACTCAGCTGCTTCAAACCATCGAGCGTGTGCGGGCTAACTTCAATCCCATGCTAGGCATTGCGGGCATCGTGCTGACCATGTTCGACCGGCGCAACCGCTTGTCCGAGCAGGTTGCGGCAGACGTGCGCAGCTGCCTGGGCAATCTGGTGTTTGATACGGTCATTCCCCGCAACGTGCGCCTCTCTGAAGCGCCGTCGCATGGCAAGCCGGCACTGCTCTATGACCACCGCTGCCCCGGCTCCGAAGCCTATATGAAGCTGGCTTCGGAGATGTTGCGGCGTGCTGACGAATCCGCGCAAGCGGCCTGAACGACTTAGACCATAGGACCAGAGAACATGGCGGAACCCAGACGACCCGCGGGACTTGGCAGGGGCCTTTCAGCGCTGCTTGGGGATCTTGGCACCAGTGTCATTGCAAACCCGTCGCCGCGTTCGGCGGCAGCCGCAGCCCAGTCGGCAGCGGGCGAGAGCGGTGTGCCTGACGGGCCGCGCCTTGCCGCGCAGCGTATTGCGATCGAGAAGATCTTCCCGAACGCCAAGCAGCCGCGTCGCAACTTCTCTGAGGAAGCTATCGACGAACTGGCCCGCTCCATTCGTGAAAAGGGTGTGCTGCAACCGCTGTTGCTGCGCCCTGCCCCGAACCGCCCGGGCTTTTATGAAATCGTGGCGGGTGAACGCCGTTGGCGGGCCTCTCAGCGGGCGCAGCTTCATGAACTGCCCGCTGTCGTTAAGGATCTGGATGACAGCACGACGCTGGAAATCGCGCTCATCGAGAACATCCAGCGGCAGGATCTGAACCCGATTGAAGAGGCGGAGGGCTATCGCCGCCTGATCGATGAGTTCCACCACACGCAGGAAGAGATCGGCAAGCTGGTCGGCAAGAGCCGCAGCCACATTGCCAACCTGCTGCGTCTGCTGGATCTGCCGCCGTATGTGCGCGCTCTGCTGGCCGATGGTGCCCTCAGCATGGGCCATGCCCGCGCTCTGGCAACGACGCCCGATCCCGCCAAGCTGGCGGATGAGGTTGTGGAAAAGGGCCTCAGCGTTCGCCAGACCGAGCAGCTGGCGCAAGACGCCAAGAACCCGACGCCGACCAATGGCTCCCCCAAGGGCGAGCCGCGCCTCAAAGCTGGCAAGGATGCGGATACGGTAGCGCTTGAGCGCGATCTCTCGGCCACCATTGGCTTGGCTGTCACGATCAATGACCGCAACGGTCAGGGCACGCTCACCATCAGCTACAAGAACCTCGATCAGCTCGACGACATCTGCGCCCGCCTGACGGCCCAGCAGCGGTTCTAGTTTTTGCTTTCCGGTTTGCTTTTTTTCGCAGGAGGGTCGCGGACCCTCCTGCACCTCCCATTCTTTTTTCGACTTATTTAATTCCGCTGTTCCACGTGAAACACCGTTGTTTTGAAACGGACGTGTTTCAAACGAACACCTATTGAGAATACGCACAACCGGGCGACCGGGTGCGCCCCTATAAACGAATGGGGTGCAGGGGACTGCGTCCCCTGCTAAAAAAATCAAATACTTAAAGAAAACAAACCCTAGCGCTTGGGGCGACCGGCGGCAGCCAGAGCCATAAGGCTTTGGTGGGCGATGACGTCGCCTGCGCTGCCTGAGGATTTGATGTCGCGTTCGGCCACCAG
>JAEZBH010000356.1 GCA_023427285.1 Pseudomonadota bacterium | reverse complement strand
CTTCAATGATGACCTTCTGGTGATTATGCTGCCGGAAACCGACAAAAATGCTGCTGAGTTGGTGGCGAATCGCATCCGCACGCGCATCACTGCCGAGATGGCGACCACCAACCGCGGGCCGATGCAGACCGTGCTTTCCATCAACCTGGTAAACAATAAGCAGGAAGAATTCACCGGCGTGGAGCAGTTGATCGACCGCGCGCTCGAACCATTGGTGGATCAGCAGCAGTCGCGAGAGCCGGTGAAGGTAAGCGAAGTACCGATCAAATAGCAAAGGATTCCTCCAAACATGACGGACAAAATCGCAGGCAAACGCGTTCTGGTGACCGGTGGCGGGGGGTTCATCGGGAGCCAGCTGGTTGAGCAGCTTGCCGAGCGCGGCGCAAAGGTGCGCGCCTTTGTGCGCTACAACTCGCGCGCAGACGCCGGGTACCTGGGCCAGTCACCGCCTGAAATCCTCTCAGAAGTGGAGATCGTGGCAGGCGATTTGCGAGACTCGAACGCGGTTGCGCGTGCCGTAGAAGGGGTTGACGTGGTCTTTCACCTGGCTGCGCTCATCTCCATCCCCTATTCTTACCGGCACCCGCGCGAAGTGGTGGAAACAAACGTCAACGGTACGCTCAACGTGCTGATGGCCTGCCTGGACCAGGACGTGCCGCGCATGATCCACACCTCGACCAGTGAGGTATATGGAACCGCCCTGCGCGTGCCAATTGATGAAACACACCCGCTGCAGGGCCAGTCGCCCTATTCCGCCAGCAAGATCGGCGCGGATAAGCTCGCTGAGAGCTTCTACCGGGCCTACGAGCTGCCAGTGGTGACTGTTCGCCCCTTCAACACCTACGGTCCCCGGCAGTCGGCCCGTGCGGTGATCCCGACCATTATCACCCAGGTGCTAACCCGTGATGTCATCCGCCTGGGAGCGCTCGACACCAAGCGCGACTTCACCTACGTCAGCGACACCGTAAACGGATTTATCAAAGCCGCCGAGGCGGAAGGTGTGGAGGGGCAGACGGTCAACCTGGGCACCGGAACCGAAGTGACCATCGGCGAGCTGGCCGAAAAGATCATCCAGATTGTAGGCCGCCCGGTGCAAATCGAGAACGACCCGGAGCGCATGCGGCCTGGCAAATCGGAAGTGATGCGGCTGCTCTCGGATAACAGCCTGGCCCGCAAAATCATTGGGTGGCAGCCCGAAGTGCCCCTGGAGGATGGTTTGCGGCAAACCGTCGACTGGATCGAAAAGCACCTGCAGAACTATCGAGTCGGCGTGTACGAATTGTAGAAGAAGGCGGCTGAACGGGGGAGCCTGCCTCCCCCATTCAACCAGCCAACCAATCAAGAGTCTGATAACCTGTAATATCTTGATACCTCGTTAACAGACAAACTTGATTTTTTCGGATAAAATAAGTATATATTGTAAGAGGATTCCGTGACTTCCCATGGCTGGTTCACATATTACTGGGGGAAAGAGAAACGGTCGTTAGCTGCCTTACAATGACAACGATCTTCACGTGGGATGCGCCCATGCGAACAAATAGGCAAGTAGTGGGGATTAGCGCCTTTGCAGTATGAATATCTATTGGGGGAAAATGGATGATCCATAGAAGCTATAAACCAAGCATTACGATTGAGCAAATGAAGCGCCAGACATGGCGTATTATCTTGAACTTTTTCAATCTTGAGATTGATCGTCCTCGCCAGGAGGGATAAAGCGATGGAAATTCGACAATACTTCAACATGATCCGCCGCTGGGCCTGGTTGATTGCCCTGGTCGTCGCCTTAGGCGTCGCCGCGGGATGGCTCCTCAGCCGCTTCCAAGACCCGGTATACCGCTCTTCCACGATGATCCTCATTATGGAGGCTACAGAAAGCAACCTGCCTGACTACTTCTACATCAACGACCGGCAGACAGCTACAACGTTTACCGAGCTGCTGAAGACGCAGCCCGTGATCCAGGCCACTTCGGAGCGGTTAGGGTATAACGTGCGCGCGCGGCAGATTATGGTCGATCAGGTGCCAGAGGCCGAGCTGATTCAAGTAACCGTGGATGATAACGATCCCCAGCGGGCGGCGGATATTGCCAACACGCTGGTGACTGTCTTCCTCGAACAAAACGCCGCAGTGCAGTCCAGCCGGTTCGCATCTTCCGAAGAATCGCTCCAGGCACAGATCCAGCAGGTCGATCAACAGATCGCCACCCTGCAGGATCAGCTTGCCAAAGAAAACGAAGACACTTACCGCGCCCAGGTAGACGAGGTGACACGCACCATTGCCAACCTGCAGAATGAGATCAACACCCTCCAGGGTGAGATTGTTCGGCTGAACTACATCGTCAACCCGCCGGAATCGCGCACGCCGGGCCGCTTTGTCAGCGTGCCGACCCCCACGGTGGAACAGCAGTTAGAGCTGGTGCAGAAGCAGGACCGGCTCTCGGAGCTGCAGAGCCTGCTGGCAATGTACCAGGAAATCTATGTGAACCTGTCGTACAATCCCGATACCACTGCCGCAGCCAACACCCGCAGCGAGCAGATCCAGGCGGCCCTATCGCAGTACCAGCAGATCTACTCCAGCCTGCTGGCGAACTACGAAAACATTCGCCTGGCCCGCATGCGCAGCACCCCCAACGT
>JAEZBH010000242.1 GCA_023427285.1 Pseudomonadota bacterium | reverse complement strand
TGTGCGTATAAAGCATAAGAACGCTACGGCACGCGGTAGACGGTGATACTGCCCTGGTTGAACACGGGCGTCAGCATGCGGTCGAACTTTGCCAGCGCGCGTTCGGGGCTGCATGGATCGTTTGCGTTGGAGCAGATGCGGTTGATATATTCGCGCTCCGGCTCGCCCAGGATAACATACTGCACGTTCCACTTGCGCAGAAGCTCCAGAGCGTACGCATCATCGGGAGTGGTGTAGATCACCAGGATGTCCGCTTCACGCGGGCTGATCTCCTCATACGTTCCGCGCCACTGGTGCTGGTGCCCGGGCCAACCCAAAAGCGCCGGGAGCCCGGTAAACGCGCTCACCCGCCCAGAAACCTGATAACTGCCGTTGGTGGCTTCCAGGATCACCGGGTAATCTCCGGGTGCTGACTTTGCCAGCACGTTTTCGCGAATCCATTCAATGGCGGCCCAATCATCCGGGATCGTAACTCCCCAGGGGCTCGGGTAGCGGCCTGAAACCGTCCCGGCGGCATCCAGGCTGGGCGCATGGCTGAAACGCTCGGTGCGGGCGGGAATGCCCAGCGCCGGGTAGACCAGCCCGGCGGCAGTGAGCAGCGCCAGCCCGGCGGAAAAGACTGTTCCAGCAGCCGGGCGCAGGGAGCGCATGATCCACCACGCGCCAAACGCGGCGGCCAGTGCCATCAGCACCCAGCCCTGGTAGTAGAACTTGAAGATGGTGTTCATGCGCATGCCGAAGTTGTCGCGCAGGTAGAGGAACTCCACACTGAGCGTCAGTGCAATGCCGGTGAAAGCCATCAGTACCGCCAGCAGGGCGGCAGGGGGCAGGGCGGGGTAGACCGGCGCAGCTTCATCCTCATCCTCGGTGAGGGGAGTGTTGACGGTGGGCCGCAGGACGGCGGTAACCGCCAGCGCCAACATGGCCGTGAGCAGCAGGAACAGCCACGGGTTTGATACCCGCGCCAGCAGCGATTTCGTTACAATGCTTTGCACGGTCTCGCCGCCCAGGAATCCCAGTACAACGGGGTTCGCATTTTCGCCGCTGATCATCAGGTAGGCGCTGGCGGCGAGCATCAGCAGCAGGTACAGGCCAACCAGCACCCCCGCAATCCACATCCAGCTTCGCGCAGCCTGTTCCAGCGGGAACCGTTCCCCGCCGGACTGCCGCGCGGCGACCGCCAGGAACACGACCAGCACGAAGATAAACGGACCAAACATTACCAAATATTGTGCCAGCCGGGTAGGCGGGAAGATGTAAGGCAGAATGCCACCTGCCTGTGAGGAAAAGCTGAGGTAGAAGAACAGGTACAGCAGCACCGATGCCGCGCCCAGCGCAGCCGCCAGGATCAGCTCGCGCTGGACGAGCGTGTTAAAGGCGGTTCCGGCGCGCCACCGGCCCACAATGTCCGCCAGCAGCACCAGCCCCAGGTAGATCGGGAAGTCCCAGGTGTTGAGGAAGGCCAGCCCGCCCAGCACCAGCGCGGCGAACAGGTACAGCGCAGCATCCCCGCGGCGCTGCCACAGCCAGGCAGTCCATTTGCGCCAGCCAGTCAGCCCTTCTGGGATGCGGGGCGCGAAGATTCTGCTCGAAGCGCGCAGCAGCAGGGTAAAGGCCAACCCCACGGCCAGCAGCACGAAAGGCAGGGCCATCTTGTGCGGGTGATTGTCGCCCAGCAGAAAACTGAACATCGGGAACTCATCGATGGGTTGGAAGATCACCGGCTGGCCGTTGAGATCCAAATCGTTCAGCACGCGCGAAGCGCGCCACCACCACCAACTGTCTCCCGGATATAGGGAGCCGTTCTGTGCCGCTCCCTGCAGGTCGGGGATGCTGATCCACGACCAGAAGGCCTCAGGTAGCAGCTCCGCACTGTGCAGGGCTTCGAGCAGGCCTTCCAGGTTGCCCAGCCCGGTGACAAACAGCGCGCCTAACAGGCCAAAGCCAATCGCGGACCGTTTTGCTCCACCTACGGAAGCAATCAGATTGGAGACCACGCCGTAGGCGGTGAGGGCGGTTAGGGCAAAGGTCAGCGCGTCGTAGAGGTCGAAGCTTACCGCGGCGGGCACGCCCGAGAGCCGCGCCATGATGCCCATCATCACATAGCCGAAGTAGTAGTACGAGATGGCGTAGCCCGAGAGCCAGGGATCCATGGGCGGGAAGCGAGGGCTGTTGAGCACCCCGTTGAGAAAGGCGATCTCCATGTACTTCTCGCCGTAAAACTGCATGATCTTGTCCGGGGCGTAGGCGCGCACCAGCGCCCACCCGGCAAAGGCCAGTAAGAACAGCAGCTCGGCGGTGATGATCTGGCGCTTATGCTCCCGCCAGTAGGCGGAGATCCGCATCCGCAGGTTGCCCGTGCCATGGTGCAGCGCCACCCAGGCGGAGCCTGCCGCGATTGCCAGCAGGGCGAATAAGATCCCGCCGCGGTCGTTGATCAGCACGCCGGTGACGGCCCCCAGCCACAGGAGGTAAGCGACCAGCAGCAGACCGGCGGTCTTGGCGAAGGTGTAGCCGCAGTCGGGCAGGCGTGAGAAGAGGCGGGTGACCAGCGGCAGGGCCGCCAGCCCAAACACCTGGAGGATAAACCACCAGGAGAGAAAGGCAAGCAGATCACTCATTCATCGTGCCGATGGTCTTGCCATCGAGAGTGCGGTACTGCTTCATCAGCGTTACGGTGAGGCAGGAATGGGCAGGCAGGATGCAGACCAGATCGCCCACGCGCAGGCGGTCGAGATCTTTGGGCTGCATTTTGAGGATGCCGTGCTCCTGCGAGAGCGCGGAGACGTATGCGCCGGGCAGGGGTGCCGACCAGCCATCATCTCCGGGAAGGCAGATATAGCCGTAGGAGCGGGTGTCGCCTTCCATCAGATAGTCTTTGGAGAGGTGTACCGCGCCGCCGTAGATCACCGCCTCGCCGCGCCCTGGGTGCCGGGCAACCACCGGGCAGGCCAGGGCAACCGCTACGTCTTCCCACCCGCACGAGCCGATCTGAAGCTGCTGCGAGTCATAAAAGACAAAGTTGCCGGGGCGCAGCTCATCCACCGGGCCGAGATCGGCGCACAGGGTGGAAGCGGGGGTATCGCCCACGCTGACTTCCAGCGGGCCGACCTGCGCCATTGCGCCGCGCAGGGAATCGATGCGGTGCACGCTGGCCTTGTAGCGGCGGCAAACGTCTTCGATGCCGCGTCCGCCGTAAGTCTGCCCGGCATGGGTCAGCAGGCCGCGCAGGCGCAGGTTGGGTGTTTGCTGAACAGCCTGGGCCAACGCAGTCGCTGCGCTGAGGTTATCCCAGGCCAGCCCGGTGCGGTGCGCGCCTGTGTCGACCTTGAGCCACGTATCAGCAGCGGAATTCCCCAGCGCCTGAGCGAGTGCGGCGGCGGTCTCCGCTGATTCCATCAGCAGGCCCAGGCGGATTTTGGCGGCAAGCTGCGCCAGGGTCCGCGACTGGCGGATGTTGGCAGGGAAGGCGATGGTGATGTCGTCCCAACCGTGGTTGGCAAAGTAGACCGCCATATCGACCGAAGAGACGGTGATGGCTGTCACCCCTTCTTCGCGGAACCATTCGCCGACCTCGACGGACTGGTGTGTCTTAAAGTGCGGACGGAACCGGATGCCGCTGGCGCGCGCTTTCTCTGCCATACGGCGGATGTTGCGCCGGACAGCCGCTTCATTCAACAGCAGAGTAGGTTTTTCGATTGTGTCAAAAATCGCATGCATGAGAATAATTATAATCTCGATGCAAAGGAAGAAATCCCTCCACTGCGAATATCATGGTTCCAATCTTACAAAACAGCGGGATAATAGTGGGAAGCAAACTACTCAACCCCCCAGCCCCGGCTGAGCAGGTACATGGGAAAATTTTAAAGGAGAAGCGATTCATGAAAGTCCATGCTGAGATCACCAAAGCATTAGAAGATTTTATCCTCCGCCAGCACCTCTTTTTTGTTGCCAGCGCTCCGCTTAGCCCTGAGGGACATGTAAATGTATCACCAAAAGGTTTAGAAAACCTGTGCATTCTTAATTCGCACCGGGTTGCTTATTTGGATCTGACCGGGAGCGGCAACGAAACTTCGGCGCACCTGCGGGAAAATGGCCGGATTACGATTATGTTCTGCGCATTTGATGGCTCCCCGAATATTCTGCGCCTGTATGGAATTGGATATACCGCTCTACCCGACCACCCAGAATGGGATGCGCTTTCCCAGCATTTTGCGCTGGGCGGTCACCACGGGGCGCGCCAGATTGTTGTGATCGATGTTACCCGGGTTCAAACCTCCTGTGGTTTTGGCGTGCCGCTCTTTGAATATCAGGGGGAACGGAACCAATTTTACCAATGGGCTGATAAGAAAGGTCCGGAAGGCATTCAGACGTACATTCAGCAGAATAACCGTACCAGTCTGGACGGCTTGCCCACCGAATTGGGCGCGGAATAAACGCTATCTGAAGGATTTTTTTACAGCGATTGATGGTGGAGAATGCTTTCTCCACCATCAATCGCTGTAAAAAAAACTCCCCAATTGCCTATTGACATGTATAGAACTAGCGTTCTATAATATTGGTGCAGCTCGTACTGTTTTGGGTGGATACGGCGTTCCAGTACGGGGCACGAGGATTTATGGAAAGCTTTACGCGGTTAGCCATGCTTGCGGAAGATATGGAGTTGGAGGTAGACGATACCCCGGCTGCCTCCGCGCCTGTTGAGCCGTTTACGCTTGCTGGAACAGAAGCATGCCCCGCGACCCCCACCAGCAAGCCGGAGAAAGCCCAGCCTCCGCAC
>JAEZBH010000207.1 GCA_023427285.1 Pseudomonadota bacterium | reverse complement strand
GATGAGAAGGGCGTGTCGTTCGGATCGCTGGACCAGTTCATCCCCGCCAAATCAAGCGAGCCGTTCACGCTGCCGCAAACGGTGGTGAACATCGAGCAGGGGAAGGTGTACGTCACCACCCCTTACGGCGTCGTTGCCGGACACGTGGAGACCAAGGGGCGTCTCGACCGCGATTTCGACCTCAAGCTGCGCGCTCACTCCATTGCCGTGCCGGGCCAGCCGGACGAGCTGGAGGAGCTGATCCTCGTCGCCACGGCCAGCAACGGGCCGGAGGGGCTGACGGCGCGGGTGGAAGGCGGCGCTGCCAGCATCAACATTGCCGGTCTGTTCCCCGGTTTGCGCTCGGGCGCGTTCCGCTTCGAGGGCGAACTCAACGGCCAGACCGATTTCTCGCGGCTGTCCGGCTTCATGCAGGGCAATGCCGAGCGGGTGCTCAAGTCCGACGATACGGGCGCGAGCGAGGTGGAGTTCAAGATCAACCTCGATGATCTGCACCTCTCGCAGCACATGCAGCTGACCGACTGGGACGGCACGGCCAGCATTACCGCCGCTGCCGCGCGTGCGGGCGATCTGACCCTTCAAAAGCCGACCCTGAACATGCTGTTCACCGGCACCAACGGCACCGGCACAGGCCGCTGGACGGCAACGGCGGGCACATTCGAGGGGCCGGGCCTGCGCATTCGGGCAAGCGAGGCCAGAGGACAACTGGCAGCGGAGCTGAAGAACGGTCCGGCGCAGTTTGGGGCCA
The DNA here is from genome assembly GCA_023427285.1 of Pseudomonadota bacterium. GTDB lineage: Bacteria > Pseudomonadota > Alphaproteobacteria > Sphingomonadales > Sphingomonadaceae > Pedomonas. Next base: position 3,194 of record JAEZBH010000207.1, on the reverse strand, counting down.
GCGGTTCGATCACGCTGCGCGACGGCGCGCTTCAGCCGGAGCAGCGGGCCAAGCTGCGGGCGATGCTCGCCATGCTCGACAGCACGCCGCTCAGCGAACTGGCGGGCCAGTCTTCACGCGCGCTCGACACGGCGCTTCAGGGCTTCAGCGCAAACACCCGCTTCGAGACGACGTGGCGGCAAGGCTTCGGCGAGATCATCGTGCCGGGCGGGGTGGAGTTGTTTGGCCGGGGCGGCGTGCGCATCGCGCTGGTTGAGACCAACGAGCGGCTGCTGCACGTGGAGCTGCCCTCGGCCAAGGCCACGCTGACCGGCCGGGCCTCGCTCTCCGGTCCGGGGCTGCCCAAGCTGGAGGCCCGCATCGATCGGCTGGCAACGGCTCCGGGCAAGGCGCTGGAAAGCGCAGGCACCGTGATCGTGGACGACTGGTCGGCAGGAGAGTCTCGCCTCTCGCTGACGCCCGTCACCTACAAGCTGGTGCAGAAGGCGAGCAAGGGCGAAGTGCAGCTGGCCGGACGGGCGCGGATCAGCGGGCCCTTGCCTGGCGGGCGCATCGAGGATCTGCAACTGCCGCTGGATCTTGAGGCATCGTGGGGCCAGGGGCTGCGGCTGGCGGCCAGCGAGGGCTGTCTTGCCGTTCGCATCGGCGGGCTTCAGTTCGGCGAAACCCGCTTCGGGCAGGGCGCGCTGCCGGTGTGCCCGCAGGATGAGCGCGGGTTCCTCCACGCATTGCCTGACGGCACCCTGACGGGCGGCGCGACCTCGGAGACGCTGCAGCTGGCGCTGCTGCGCGCCGATGGCGAGCCGTGGAGCGAGCGGTCGGGCAACGCCCTCGGCCTGACGGCCGGGCCGGTTTCGCTCAGCGTGACGGGAACCACCGACAAGCCGGTCATGGGGCTGGAATTGCGGCAGGCGACCCTCAGGATGCCGGATGGCATCAACGCTGCCAGCCGCCGGGTCAGCGGACAATTGCAGGGCGGCGGTGCCGCATGGCGCGGACAGGGCACCATCGAGGGGCTGTCTCTCGTGGCCGGTGCGGCCGATGTGCGGGCCGAGGCCAAGGGCCGCTGGCGGGTGGACTTCGCCAACGCGACCGCGCCGCTGCAACTCATTGGCCTGACCGGGCGGATGCAGGACACCAGCAAGGCGCGCCGCTTCCAGCCGCTCAGCTTCACCGATGGCGAGGCGCGGCTGGGCAGCGAACGCTCCGTCATGCGGGGCAAGGTGCGGCTGGCGTCCAGCGGCGAGGTGCTGGGCGAGGTGCAGGGGCATCATGTGTCCGGCGAAGGCTCGAAGTCCGGCAGCGGCGAGGTGACGCTGACCATGACCGGCCTGACCTTCACCCCGACGCTTCAACCGTATCTGCTGAGCGAGATGGCGCGCGGTACGGTGGAAAACGTGACCGGCTCCATCAGGGGCTTCGTGCGCGCGCGCTGGAACGAGGGCGGGCTGAAGACCGAAGGCCAGTTCGATCTCGACAACCTGTCGATGGCAACCGGTGGCCTCGGCCCCGTTGAGGGCGTGAACGGTCAGGTGCGCGTGACCGACTTCCTGACGATGACGACCCCGCCGGGACAGACCGTTACCATCGCCAAGCTGAACCCCGGCGTTGCCATGGAAGGCGGCGTCATCCGCTTCCAGATGCTGCCGGGCTACCTGCTCAAGGTGGAACAGGCCAGCTGGCCGCTCGCCAAGGGCCACCTGCTGGTCGATCCGACGACGCTTGCGCTGGACGAACCGCTCAAGCGGGCAACGCTCCGACTGGCGTCGGTTGATCTGGAGCAGTTCGTCAGCCTCATGGAAATGGAATCGCTGCGGGCGACAGGCCGGATGGAGGGCGAATTGCCGCTGGTCATCACCCGGCAGGGCGCACGCATCGAGAAGGGCGAGCTGCGCACCCTGGGTGAGGGCACGCTGTCCTACTCAGGCCCGGTTCCCGCCACCGAAGGCAATGCCAAGCTGGCGTTCGATGCGCTGAAGAACTTCAAGTTCAACTCCATCACGCTTGACGTGGAAGGCGATCTGGCGGGCGAAATCTTCACCGGCATCCGCTTCGACGGTACGAGCGTCGCCTCGCTCTCGCCCGTGTCGTGGCTGCGGGTGCTCAAGGCGCGCGGCATTCCGTTCAAGTTCAACGTGAACGTGCGCGCCCCGCTGCGTAGCCTGATGAGTTCGATTTCGGGCGTGACCGATGTCAGCGGCATGGTGCGCCGCAGCGTCGAGATGGAAGTGGAGAAATCCAACAACGCCAGCAAGAATGCTGAGGCCGAACGCTGATGCGGGCGACCCGGCACGCACGCCGGAGCGGCTTCAGCTCCGGTTCAGGCTCGTAACGTCAAAATTTGCGCTTTAGAATGAAATCAGCGTACAGGCAGGAATGTAACCAAGGTGAGTGACCGGGAGACGACAATGCGGCCAGCCCTGAAGGCGGCTTTCACCATGACAATGCTGCTGATGGCAGCAGGCTGCGTGAAGCTGCAGGCGCCGGACAAGCCGATTGAGATCAACATGAACCTCAACATCCGCCACGAAGTGATCGTGAAGCTGGAGAAGGACGTTCAGGATCTCATCCAGAGCAATCCGGGTGTATTCTAAAACACGCGAAACATTTGTGAGCAGGCTTGGCCGTCGCGCGGCCGGGAGAAAAGAATCATGATGCTGCACTCTAAATTTCTGTCGAAGATGCTGTGCGTGGCGGCCCTGAGCGCAACTGCCGCAATGGCCGGGGGCGCACTGGCTCAGGACGCCTTCCTCGATCAGGCCCGCGCGTCAGGCCAGATCGGCGAGCAGGCCGACGGCTATGTGGGCGCGGTGAAGGGCGCCAGCGGCGACCTGAAGGCTCGCATCGACCAGATCAACATCAAGCGCAAGGCCGCCTATACCCAGCTTGCTGAAAAGCGCGGCGTGTCGGTGAACGAAGTGGCCGCCGCCACCGCCTGCGAACTGCTGGCGAACAAGGTGGGTCCGGGCCAGTTCTACCGCACCGAAGGCGGCCAGTGGGTGCAGCGTCAGGGCAACGCCCCGGTGCAGCTGCCGTCTTACTGCGCGAAGTAAACTCACAGAACCTGTGAGGCCGGACAGAGCCGGGGCTTGCCGAAGGGCAGGCTCCGGCTTTTGTTGTTTGCCGCATAGCCGTAGGGATGGCGGAAATAATATAAATGAACTATATTTGACGGCATTGCTGGGGGCATGTCT
>JAEZBH010000205.1 GCA_023427285.1 Pseudomonadota bacterium | reverse complement strand
GACAAGTCCCCCCTTGGTATAAATTCCCAATTCAAAGCAAAGCCGCTAACACGCTCGCATGAGTGAACAGCCTTCTGTCCCCAAAGCACCTCAGCGCGCCATTTTTGCCATTGCAGTTCCGGCGATGCTCACCAATGCCGCCACGGGCCTGATTGGTCTGGTCGATACGTGGGTGATCGGACAAGCGGCAAGCGCCGTCCTGCTGGCGGCAACAGGCATGGGCTCGACCGCCTTCATCACGCTGCTGACCCTGTTCAATGTGCTGCGCATGGGCACGACGGGCCTGACCGCCCGTGCTCACGGTGCGCAAGACACGCCCGAGCGCAGTGCCGTGCTGGCGCGGGGGCTGGCGGTCGCGGCAGGGCTGGGCCTCATGCTGCTGCTGGCAACGCCGCTGGTGCTGGGGCCGCTGCTCGACAGCTTCGGGGCGGGCGAGGCCGTGCGCGAGGGCGCGCACACTTACCTTGCCATCCGCTGGTGGGCGGCACCGGCCGTACTGCTGAACATGGTGCTGGTCGGCTGGCTGCTCGGCCTGCAACGGGCGCGCACCGTGCTCGCCATCGAGGTCGGCTACAACCTGACCAACGCCGTGCTCAGCGTCATACTGGTTCTTGGCCTTGGGCAAGGCATTGCCGGTGTGGCGGTTGCCAGCGTTGTCGCCGAAGCCGCCAAGCTGACGGCAGCCGTGCTGTGCGTGCGCCCGCATGTGGGGCTGCGCCGCCTCGCCGCCATCCTTCGCCAGAAGGCGACCTGGCGCGGCCCGGCAATTGCGGCCCTGTTCGCCGTCAACCGCGACTTGCTGATGCGCACGCTGCTGCTGATGGGTTGCATCTATGTACTCACCCGCACCGGAGCGCGGCTGGGGCCGGTGCCGCTGGCGGCCAACACGGTCATTCTCCAGTTCTTCCTGCTCGCCTCGCTGGTGCTGGACGGCTTCGAGGCCGCCGCGCAGACCTTGGGCGGAGCTGCCGTTGGCGGGCGAGACGGACGCCGCTTCTCCGCCCTTGCCCGGGCCTGCTTTCAGGGGGCCTGCGTTGCCAGCCTCGGCATTGCCGCGCTGTACACCTTCGGGGGCCCGGCCATCATCCGCGCCTTCGCCAAGGATGCGGCAACCGCAGCCTATGCCAACCAGCATTTGATGTGGGGTGTCATCGCCCAGTTCTGCGGGTTCGCCAGCTTCGTGTTCGACGGGCTTTACATCGGCGCGGGCTGGACGCGGCAGATGCTGCTCACCATGGCAGGGGGGGCCTTGGCGTTTTTCATAGGCGTGCTAACGTTGGTGCCCTGGCTCGGCAACGATGGCCTGTGGCTGGCCTTCTGCCTGCTGATGACGGTGCGGTGGCTCGGCCAGTGGGCCTTGTATCCGCGCTTGCACCGCAACACCTTTCACCGCCTCAACGGAGACCATGCGTGAAGCTTCCGGACGACATCCTGATCCTTGACGACACAAAGGCCCTGCTCTCCCGCGCACTGGTCCCCAACGCGCCCAAGGTCACCAGCCTGCCGCTGGCGCAAGCCCGGCGCATGGTGGAAGGCTCGGTCGAGTTGCTGGACCTTCCCGCGCCTGAACTGGCGCGCGTCGAGAGCTTCTCCATTCCCGGCCCAACGCAGGGCCGCGAAATTCCCGTGCGCCTCTATGATCCCTCCGGCACCGGCACGGCCGGTCCGGTTATGGTGTACTTCCACGGCGGCGGCTGGGTGTTCGGCAGCCTCATCAGCCACAACGCCCTGTGCGCCGAGATCGCCCTGCGGCTTGGCCTGCGCGTGCTTGCCGTTGACTACCGCCTCGCGCCGGAGCACCCGTTCCCTGCCGCTCTGGAAGACGGCGCAGCCGCCGTTGCCTGGGTTGCAAGCCAGCCGCACCCCCTGCTTGGCGAGGCCACCGGCATCATCCTTGCCGGAGACAGCGCGGGCGGCAACATCGCAGCCGTTCTGTCCCAGCAACTGGCAGGCGCCCTCGCCCTGCCTCTTCTGGCGCAACTGCTGCTCTACCCTGCGGTTGACATGATTGGCAGCTACCCCTCCGCCGCCCAGTTCGCCAAGGGCTTCATGCTCGATGAGGAAGACCTGCTGTTCTTCACGCGCTCTTACCTGCCCAAGCGCGCCATGAGGGCAGACGTGCGCGTCTCCCCCCTTCTTGCTGAAGACCTCACCGGCCAGCCGCCAACGCTGGTGTTCACCTCAGGGCTCGACCCCTTGCGCGATCAGGGCCGCGCCTATGCCGAAAAGCTCGCCCGGTTCGGCGTTCCGGTGCATCACGAGGAAGCGCAGGGGCAGGTGCATGGCTGCTTCAACATGCGCAAGGCCGTCCCCTCTGCGCAGGCGCAACTGCTGCGCTGTCTCGACATTTTCAGCGGAATGGTTCAGTAACTCCCCGCTTTCGGGCGTTTCCCCCTCACACGCTTCCGCTACCTGCAAAGAGTGCTTATGTCCGCTGACCCCACCACGCTTCCCTACCGCCCCTGCGTTGGCGTTACCCTGTTCAACCGGGAAGGACTGGTGTTCGCGGCCCGCCGCATCGATACGGAAATGGAAGCCTGGCAGATGCCCCAAGGCGGCATCGACGAGGGCGAAGACCCAACCGTTGCGGCCCTGCGCGAGCTTGAGGAAGAGATCGGCACCAACAAGGCCGAGATCATCGGCGAGACGCGGGACTGGCTGCAATACGACCTGCCGCCCGAACTGGTGGGTAAGGTGTGGAAGGGCCGCTACCGGGGCCAGCGCCAGAAGTGGTTCGCCATGCGCTTTCTGGGCGATGACAGCGACATCAACATCGACACCGACCACCCGGAATTCTGCGCTTGGCGCTGGGAGCGGCTGGAGCGCCTGCCCAATCTCATCGTGCCCTTCAAGCGCAAGATCTATCAGGACATCGTCAGCGAATTCGCACACCTGGCCAAGCCGCTGGGCTGATTGACCGGGGCCTAACCCGCCTGATTTCGGCCCCTATCCCCCGAAACCCTGATCGGGCTGCGTCTTCGCGCCAATTTCCGATCTGATCGGATGGGATGGGATCGGGGCTCCCACGTCTTTTTCACGTCGCTCCAAGGCGCACAGGCCAGGCCGCATGCGCCTCTCGTCCGCATGCCTCGAGCGGATGGGCTCCGGACAAGCGCGCGAAGCAAAAAAACCACGAAACCAATCGGAACTATTAATAAGCACGACGTTTCATTCAGAGCGACGATTAATCATAAATCATCATGACTTTGAATTGAGGTGGACCATGAACTGCCACCCTCTATTGCTACGCTTGTCTCAATTTTTCATTACATTGGGCGCATTAATCTTTCTTGCAACCCTGTTACTATTCAGCTCCTGGCTATCCGAACGCAGTCAACTGCACAACATCGCCAAAAGCATCGCCGCCCGTTCGCCCCGTGTGGAAGATCAGTTATCGCAACTGACGGCGTGGGTTTATCAGAACAAGGGATTTGCCAAGAATACCGGCTACTTCCTCTGGAAGCGGCTGGAGGCGACGCCCCTACAGGTGCTCCAGCACGGCGGCGACTGTGAGGACAAGTCCAAGCTGCTCTCAACCCTTGCACAAGAGCTTGGCATCCCATCCACCATGGCCATGCTTTACCATTGCGAGGGGGATTGCCGCCCGGTTCACACCGTTGCTCTCGCCAAGACGCAAAGCGGCTGGACCCCACTGGATGCCGTTTACAACATCACATTCAAAAACCCGGATGGCACGCCCATACCGGTTCAGCAGGTAATGCGCCAGCCTGACATTCTGACCGCCCGGCTCGACGAACTGGCCGACGAGCGCGGGCCGTTCGACAAAGTGAACCGCTACAAGCGCAACCTTGAGACCTACACCCACCTGACCACGCTGAACTGGGAAAAGAACAGCCTCACCCGCACGGTTGCCTCGATCATCCGGTTCTTCGGCGGCAATCCGCGCCTGACGCCCCGCCCGCTCTTTCTGGACGACCCCAAACAGTTCTTCTCGATCGCAGGCTTCGGGCTTACCGCGCTGCTGCTGATTGTCGGCGTCATCATCGGCCGCATCGGGCAGCTGGTGGCGGCACCGGGCGATCGACCTGGCGAGTTCAGATCAACCCCCGCGAGCCATGCTGGCAGACTTGGCCGAAATGACGCCCCACAGCAGCTTTGACGCC
>JAEZBH010000186.1 GCA_023427285.1 Pseudomonadota bacterium | reverse complement strand
CAGTTCTGCCGCAAATTCCTGCTTCAATGCGCGGCGCGGATCGGGGCTGGGCTGGATCGAGTGGAAGGTTGCGGCATCGTTTGCAGCGCCGCCCCGTCCCAGTCCCTCGTTGTCGATATCGAGGCTGAGCAGCTCGCTGTTAATCCACTGGTACGGGAACACGTCCTCCACCCGGGGGCGCGGCGTGCGCAAGCGCCGAACGATGCGGGCGCGCTGACCGTCGGCAATGACAAACCACGTCTCGGGCTGCTTCATCGATCCATCTCCCTGCGAGCGCGAAAGCCGGTTCTCGCGGCTGCGAGGCCGCGTTGCACCGGATGCAACGATTGAGGAGGGTCTTGGTGTCCCGCCCGGCGTGCATCCGGGCGTCAGGTGTCAGGCGTCGGGCGTCAGGTCAGGCAGAGCCTTGCACGCCGGTCTCGCCGATCAGCGTTGCAACGGCCTCGCCGGGAAGATTGAGAACGTTCGCCAGCGTCGTAGCGTCAAGAATGCGGGCCGTTTCATCCCGCACCATTGCCATCACATGGTTGATGGCGCAGGCGGCCTCGTCCTTGCAATCCTCGCACGGGCGGTAGGCGGTGCGCGAGACGCACGGCACCAGCGCCAGCGGGCCTTCGGTGATGCGGATGATCTCGCCGAACGTGATCTGGTCAGGCGTGCGGGCGAGGCGGTAGCCGCCGTGCTTGCCGCGCAGGCTCTGCACCAGATTCTGGCGCTTCAGTTCCACAAGAATGATTTCAAGGAACTTGCGGGGAATGTCTTCGGCTTCGGCCAGCGCTGCAATTTGCACCGGCTCTCCTTCCGGGGAACGGGCAAGCCGAACCATGGCCTTGAGAGCATAACGGGTGCGCTGTGACAGCAAGGACAGATCCTGAATTCTAGCAACGATTGTATGGCGAATCGAACCGAGAACTTGCAGTAGCCCCCTCTGCCCAGCGCGTCAATGAAGCCGCTCTTGCCTGTGCGCAAAAGCGGTCGGCGGAAACGAAAACCCCCGGCGGAAGGCTCCGGCCGGGGGCGCGTTTCATAGCGGCGGTTTGCGGCTCAGTCGGAGGTCAGGTCAACGGGAATGCCCGGCTGGCGCTTCGACGTGCGAATAACGAGCGAGGTCTTGACGCTGGCCACGTTCGGGGCCGGGGTCAGCTTTGAGGTCAGGAAGCGCTGGAAGGCCTGAAGGTCGGTGGAGACGATCTTCAAGACGAAGTCGATCTCGCCGTTCAGCATGTAGCATTCCCGCACTTCGGCCAGTTGCTCCACATGCTTCTCGAAGGCCTGAAGGTCGGCCTCGGCTTGGCTCTTCAGGCTGACGAGCGCGAACACGATGATGCTGTAGCCCAGCGCATCGGGGTCGAGATCCGCATGGTAACCCTTGATGACGCCAGAGGTTTCCAGCGTGCGAACGCGCCGCAGGCAGGGCGGTGCGGTAATGCCGGCGCGATTGGCCAGCTCAACGTTGGTCATCCGTCCGTCGTCCTGAAGATTGCTCAGGATCCTCCGATCAACGGCATCGAGCTTCACGCGCGCCACAGTCTCGCTCCGGTAATTTCTACTAAGGGGATTTGCGTACCGTGCAATAATATGTCTTGCAAGGGCTATTTAATTTCTAGCTTTGAGGGATGTCGCGCGGTGCCGCGTGGTCGCGTTAAAGGGTCGCGCTGCGCTTGGCAATGCCTGTCTTTGCCGCTGAAAAACCGCAGGGAGGAGAGGGGGCTGGCGCAAACGGGTGTCGTAAAAGCGGACGTGGCTGCTTATATGGTGCGAAAAGTTTGTTGCCCTGATGGGCGATTGCAGAATTGAGAAGCCGAGGAATTCATGAGCGAGACCATTTCCACCCGCGTGCTTATTCTGGGGTCGGGCCCCGCAGGCCTGACGGCGGCCATCTATGCGGCGCGTGCGGCGCTTGAGCCGGTTCTGGTTTCGGGCATCCAGCCGGGCGGTCAGCTGACCATCACCACGGAAGTCGAGAACTTCCCCGGTTTTGCCGATCCCATTCAGGGTCCGTGGCTGATGGAGCAGATGCAGGCGCAGGCGAAGAACGTTGGCGCGAACATCGTCTCCGAGCATATCATCGACGTTGACCTGAGCCAGCGCCCGTTCCGCCTGACCGGCGATTCCGGCACCGTGTTCCTTGCGGACACCCTCATCATCTGCACCGGCGCGCAAGCCCGCTGGCTGGGTCTGCCGTCCGAGCAGAAGTTCCAGGGCTTCGGCGTGTCCGCCTGCGCCACTTGCGACGGCTTCTTCTACCGCAACAAGGAAGTGATGGTTGTGGGCGGCGGCAACACCGCTGTGGAAGAGGCCCTGTTCCTCACCAACTTCGCCTCCAAGGTGCGTCAGGTCCACCGCCGCGATTCGCTGCGTGCGGACAAGACCAACCAGCAGCGCCTGCTGGCCCACCCCAAGGTCGAGGTGATCTGGGACAGCGTGATCGAAGAGGTGCTGGGCACCGAGGAGCCGCTGGGCGTGACCGGCGTGCGCCTGAAGAGTCTGAAGACGGGCGAGGTGAGCGAGGTTGCAACCGACGGCGTGTTCATCGCCATCGGTCACGATCCGGCGACCAGCCTGTTCAAGGGCAAGGTCGAGATGGACGAGGAAGGCTATCTCCTGACCAAGCCGGACTCGACCGCAACCTCCGTGCCGGGCGTCTATGCCGCGGGCGACGTGAAGGACAAGCTGTACCGTCAGGCCGTCACCGCTGCGGGCATGGGCTGCATGGCCGCGCTTGAGGCCGAGCGTTTTCTGGCGCACCAGCCGGTTGAGGCGCTGGCGGCTGAATAAGGCCGGTTACAGGTCGATAAGGGCGGGGCCAGGCGGATCATGCGCGATTCCATCGGTAGCAGGGGTATGGACTGGGAAAAGCTGCGGCTTTTCTATGCCGTGGCCGAAGCCGGCAGCTTCACGGAAGCCGCCAAGAGGCTGCACCAGAGCCAGCCCGCCCTGTCGCGTCAGGTGCAGGCGCTGGAGACGAGTCTGGGCGCGGCGTTGTTCCATCGTCACGCCCGGGGCCTCGCGCTCACCCACGAGGGCGAGCAGCTTCTGGAAGCGGCGCGCCTCGTGGCGGAGCGGATCGATTCGGTCGAGCGTTCGATCCTCGCCACCCGCACCCGCCCGTCGGGCGAGTTGCGCGTTACAACGACGGTCAGCTTCGGCTCGACGTGGCTCATCAAGCACGTTCGGGATTTCCTCGAACTCTACCCTGATATCACCATCAACCTGCTGCTGGCGGATGACGACATCGACCTGTCCAAGCGCGAGGCGGACGTCGCCTTGCGCTTCCACGAGCCCAAGCAGGCGGATCTGATCCAGCGGCATCTGGCCGACACGCGCCATGTGCTGTGCGCTTCGCCGCAGTATCTGGAGAAGTACGGCGCGCCCAAGACGGTGCAGGATCTCGACCATCACCGGCTGGTGACCTACGGGGCGTTCGCGCCCGAGCCGATCCGCGATGTGAACTGGCTGCTAAGCGTCGGGCGCTCCTCCGGGCCGCGCACGCCTCTTTTGTCCGTGAACAACCTCTATGCGCTCATGCAGGCGGTGGAGGAGGGCGTCGGGATCGGCTCCGTTCCGGCCTACTTGGTCAAGAATACCGACACGCTGGTGCCGGTTCTGCCCGAAGTGATGGGGCCGCGCTTTCCCATCTATTTCGTGTATCCGCGCGAATTGAAGAACTCGATCCGCGTTGCGGTGCTGCGCGACTTCCTTGTCATGCGGGCAACGCAGGAATCCCTGAACCTGTAATTTCTTTATTTTTCAGGCACGGAAGGGGCGGGCAGCCAGCGGCTGCGGGTCGTTCGCCCCTCTGTCCTATTCCAAATGAACGGTGGAAATCTGCGATTTTCCATGACGATGATGCATGGAAGAGGCGGCAGTTTCATGGGAAATGGTCACTGTTCGATCATTTCTGAGGCGCGGGGTTGTTTCGAGAGTGTGGTTTTCTGCGCCAAAGCCGAAAATCGCCGGTATGCAAAAAATGCATGTCTCCCTTGCGAAATCAGGCTCTACCGGGTGAGGGGCCACAGGCGCATATAGATCGCGTGTTGCATTGCAGCGACGCGTTCGGAACTCCTCTCCTCCCCCTTGAGGTTCCGGACCCGATCCGATCGGTCCTCCCCCCGTTTCGGATCCTTGCGCTCCATCCCCCCCGATGGTGCGTCCCTATGCAGACTGGCCGGGCCTCAGTGCCCGGCCTTTTTTTTGTGCGCGGCAGATTGGCGCAATCGGGGCAGGCGCGCAAGCATCAGAATGGCATAAATCCCCATATAAATGAGAGGTTCTGTCTGAATGCCTTTCACCACCAGCCAGAAGTGCAAAACGGCCAGAGCGCCAACGGCATAAACCAGCCGGTGCAGGCGCTGCCAGCGCCGCGCGCCCAGCGCCTTGATGGCGCGGGCGGTGGAGGTGATGGCCAGCGGCACCATGAGAACAAGCGCCGCCATGCCAAGGGCGATGTACCAGCGCTTCAGAATGTCCGCCCACAGCGCGGTGACTGAAAACTCCAGATCCAGACCGAAGTAGAGCATCAGGTGCACGGCAGCGTAGGCGAAGGCGTAAAGCCCGCACATGCGCCTTATGCTCATCAGCGGCGTTAAGTGGGTCAGCCGGGTGAGGGGGCTGATGGCCAGTGTCAGCAAGAGAATGCGCAGCGCCCAGAGCCCCGTGTGGTGGATGGACGCCTCGATCGGGTTGATGCCAAGGCTGCCGGTGCCGTCCCTCAGCAGCCAGAACCACTGCACCGCCAGCCACGCCAGCGGCAGGCCAAGCAGCACGAAGGCGGCGGGCTTGAGGATGCGCCGAATAAGGCGGGTGCGGGCGGCGTTCATGGGGCTCAGTAGAACTTGCGCAGGTCCATGCCCTTGTAGAGCCCGGCCACCTGCTCGCCGTAACCGTTGAAGGGCAGCGTATCGCGGCGCTTGAACTCGCCGATGCGCCGCTCCTTTGCCTGGCTCCAGCGCGGGTGGGAGACGGCAGGGTTCACGTTGGAATAGAAGCCGTATTCCCGCGGGTTGGACAGGTTCCACGAGGTTGGCGGCTGCTTGTCGGTCAGGCGGATCGAGGTGATCGACTTGATGCTCTTGAAGCCGTACTTCCACGGCACCACCAGCCGGATGGGCGCACCGTTCTGGTTGGGCAGCACCCGGCCATAAAGGCCCACCGCCAGCAGCGTCAGCGGGTTCAGGGCCTCATCAAGCCGCAAGCCCTCAGTGTATGGCCAGTCCAGCACGAAGCCGCGTTGGCCCGGCATCTGCTTCGGGTCATTCAGGCTGGTGAACGCCACGTAGCGCGCGCCTGCCGTCGGCTCGACCTGCTTCAGCAATGCGGCCAGCGGAAAGCCCACCCACGGAATGACCATGGACCAGCCCTCAACGCAGCGCAGGCGGTACACCCGCTCTTCCAGCGGCATGGCCTTGATGAGCGCGTCCACATCGAACTGGCGGGGCTTGGCGACCATGCCGTCCACCGTCACCGTCCACGGGCGGGGCTTCAGAGTGTGGGCGTTGGCGGAGGGGTCGCCCTTGTCCGTGCCGAATTCGTAGAAGTTGTTGTAGGTCGTCACCGCCTTGAAGGGCGTCTGCTCTTCGGGGGTTGAGAACGGGCCGGGCTTGTAGTTGAGCTTGGCCAGCGCCGATTCAGGCTCCGACTCTGGTGCTGCCTCGGCGCAAGCGCTCAAGGCGGAGGCAGGCAATAGCCCGGCTGCGATCATGCCCGCCAGCCACTCCCGCCGGTTCAGATACAGCGCCTCAGGCGTCGCCTCGCGCTCGGGCAGCGACAGGCCGGATGTCTTGCGAATGAGCATGGCAGCACCTCCAGCGAAGGATTCTACGGGTAATTCTTCTAGTTTGCAGGAGGATTTATAATCCCCCTGACCGCGCAGGCGGTCATGTCATCTGATTTTGACCCCCTGTTCGTTTTTCGGGCCGCGTTTCCAGTGCCCTCCTGAAACAGGCAAAAGAAAAGGGCCGCGCCCCTTATGCAGGACACGGCCCTTTTAATCGAATGGGAGGTGCAGGAGGGACAAGTCCCTCCTGCATATAATCCCTATAATCCAGCAGCGCTTACTTCAGCGCGGCGCAGGCCTTCTGGATGCGGGTGCAGGCTTCCGTCAGCACCTCGGTGGAGGTTGCGTAGGAGATGCGGAAGTGCGGCGACAGGCCGAAGGCTGCGCCGTGTACGACAGCAACGCCCACCGACTCCAGCAGGTAGGAGGCGACGTCTTCGTCGTTGTTCAGCACCTTGCCGTCTGGCGTCGTCTTGCCGATGAGGCCAGCGCACGACGGATAGACGTAGAATGCGCCCTCCGGGGTCGGGCAGTTCAGGCCTTCAGCATCGTTCAGCATCTTCACGACGAGGT
>JAEZBH010000177.1 GCA_023427285.1 Pseudomonadota bacterium | reverse complement strand
GATGATTTCCATCTGCATCCAGACAGACTTTGCACCGCAGGCGATGGCGTCATCAACGACGGGGCCCACGTCTTCGGCGCGGCGGAAGTTGTCCACCATGTCGGGCGGGGCGGGCAGGGCGGCAAGGCTGGCGTACACCTGCTGGCCGAGAATGGTCTCGCCCGCATGGCCGGGATTGATGGGGAACACCTCGTAGCCTTGCGTCAGCAGATAGCGCATGACATCGTTGCTGGGGCGGCCTTCCTTGGGTGATGCGCCGACAACCGCAATGGAGCGGGTTTCCTGCAAAAGCGCAGCAATATCCTTGTCTGATGTAAGCATGGCGCGACCCTTCAGGTTACAACGTATCGGCAAGCAACATGGCGATATTGCCGGAAATGACAAGGGCGCACTCCCTGCCGGAGCGCGCCCTTGGAAAAGCGTCAGGGAAGACCCGTTCAGTCCACCATCTGGATGGCGGGCAGGGGCTTCTGGCGCACGGTATCGAACCCGGCGGCAACCTCATCGGCAATGGCGAGGAACGCGCCGCCCGCCGTGCTGGCCGGGTTGCAGACGATGACCGGGTGGCCGCTGTCGGAGCACTCGCGCACCTGCATGGTCAGCGGCACTTCGCCAAGGAAGGGCACGCCGATTTCCATGGCAGCATCGCGCGCGCCGCCGTGGCCGAAGATGTGGCTGGCGCTGCCGCAGGTCGGGCAGACGAAGGTGCTCATGTTCTCAACGACGCCGAGAATGGGCACGTTGACCTTCTGGAACATGGTGACGGCCTTGCGGGCGTCGATGAGCGCCAGATCCTGCGGCGTGGAGACGACAACCGCACCGGCCAGCGGCGTGCGCTGGGCCAGAGTGAGTTGAATGTCGCCAGTGCCCGGCGGCATGTCGAGCACGAGCACGTCGAGCGGCCCCCAGGCCACGTCCGTCATCATCTGCATCAAGGCGGAAGTGGCCATCGGCCCGCGCCAGATCATGGCGGCGCTTTCCTCGACCAAGAGGCCGATCGACATGGCCTTGATGCCGAAGGCCTCCAGCGGGCGCAGCTTCTTGCCGTCCGTCTCCGGCTTGCGATTGAGGCCGAGCAGCTTGGGAACGGACGGGCCGTAGATGTCCGCGTCCAGAAGGCCGACATCGAGGCCGAGATGGGCCAGACCCAGCGCCAGATTGGCCGCAACCGTTGATTTGCCGACACCGCCCTTGCCCGAGGCAACGGCGATGATGCGGCCAACCTGAGCAATGCCGGAGGGCTCCTGTGCGGACGCGCCATGGGCCTTGCCGGTGCCAGTGCCGGAACCAGATGCGCGGGCTTCCTCTGGCGGGCGCTCGGCGGTCATCACGACGGTGACGCCGGCAACGCCGGGGATGGCGCGCACGGCCTGTTCCGCTGCGGCGCGCAGCGGCTCTTTCGTGCGGGCGGCGGCGGGCTCGACCTCAAGCACGAAGCCCACCTGATCGCCGCGAATGGTCAGGCCGGTGACCAGCCCTGACGTGACGATATCGCGTCCGGTGGCCGGATCTACGACCGAACGCAGGGTGGCCAGAATGATTTCGCGGTTCAAAGACATGGCGCAAGGCTCGCATTTATCGAATTTGGCGCTTATATAATCCCTCAAGCACGAGGAAAGCAGCAGGAATAGAATGCCCTGGCAAAACAATGGCGGTAGTGGCGGCCCCTGGGGGTCTGGAGGCGGTTCCGGCGGCGGGCCGCGAAACCCATGGGGCGGCGGCTCCGGTGGTTCCGGCGGCGGGGGCGGCGGGCAGCAGCCCCCCAATCTTGACGATCTGATCCGGCGCGGACAGGAGCGCCTGCGCGCCTCCCTTCCCGGCGGTACGGGCGGCGGGAACATCCTCGGCCTGGCCGTGGGCGCGCTCGTGGTTCTGTGGCTTGCCACATCCTCGATCTACAGGGTGAACGCTGATGAAGTGGGGGTGGTTCAGCGGTTCGGCGAATTTGTGCGCCTGAGCTATCCCGGCCTTCACTTCAAGCTTCCCGCGCCGATCGAGACGGTGACCAAGCCGAAGGTGACGCAGGAAAACACCATTGAAATCGGCGCTGCCGACCGGACAAGCGAAACACTGGTGCTGACCTCTGACCAGAATATCGTGGATATCTCCTACACGGTGCGTTGGAAGATCAGCGATGCGCCGGAATTCCTGTTCAACGTTGCCAACCCTGAGCTGACCATTCGCGAAGTGGCGGAATCCGCCATGCGCGAGGCCATTTCCTCGACGCCGCTGAATGCCGCCATCGGCGATCAGCGCGGGCAGGTGGCCCAGCGGGTGCAGCGCCGGATGCAGGAGATCCTCGACAGCTATCATGCCGGCATCGAGGTGACCGGCGTGTTCTTCCGTCAGGTGGACCCGCCCGCTGCCGCCGAGCAGGCGTTCAAGGACGTGTCTGCCGCGCAGCAGGACGCGCAGAGCTTCCTCAACCAGGCCAACGCCTACCGCCAGCAGCTGGTGGCCAAGGCGCAAGGTGAGGCGGCCCGCTTCAACGCGGTGTACGAGCAGTACAAGCTGGCTCCGTCCGTGACGCGCAAGCGCATCTATCTGGAAACCATGGAAGACGTGCTGGCGGACGTGGACAAGGTGATCCTCGACTCCAGCAGCAACAACGTGGTTCCCTATCTGCCGCTGAACGAATTGAACAAGCGGCGCGCGGCTCCCTCCGCGGCCACGGCGCAAGAATAACCGGAGGCCAGAACAGACATGTCCCGCTCCTTTATCGGCATTGTGGCGCTGGCGCTCATCGGCCTGATCGTGCTGACCAGTTCGGTCTTCACCGTGAACCAGACCCAGCAGGCCATTGTTTTGCGACTGGGCAAGCCGCAGCGCATCGTCCGCGATCCGGGCATCGCCTTCAAGGTGCCGCTCATCGAGGATATCATTTTCCTCGATAACCGCATTCTCGACCTCGACATGCCGCAGCAGGAAGTGCTCTCGACC
>JAEZBH010000141.1 GCA_023427285.1 Pseudomonadota bacterium | reverse complement strand
CTGTACGGTTGCCCTTGGCAAGGCTGCAATTGCTGGTGCGGGCGTAGGGCTGGCGGCACTCGGCATTACGGTTGACGGCGTGGCTCCGCTTTTTGGCGATTACCTGTCTCAAGAACAGGTTCTCAGTTTTGCAGCTATTGGCGGCGGCGTTCTGGGAATGATTGCTGAAATCTTTTTCCGTTCCTGATCGGGGGCGTTCGGACGAAATCCTGTGTCTGGCTTCCCCAACTATATTCTGTTTCCCCAAACCCCTGAAGAGCTGACCAGATTTTACCTGATATGGGTTCTGGGCTTTTTCGTGATTCACCTTGTTTGGGATGTTCTTTCCAACAAGACGCCCCGGTTTCACATCACGCGCCTTCAGGGCAAGGTTCCCACGCTTTTTGCTGCAACGACGGCGGCGAGCAGCGTCGTGTTGCTGGCCGGGCTATTGGATGCCACCACCGGGCAAGTAGCGGGTGGCAGCCCTATTCCGATCATCTTGGCGGGCGGGGCAGGCATCCTCAATTCTGTTTCGGCATTGTGTCCTTATCCGGTCGGAGTTGCCGCATCCGGCGGGGAAGACGTGCGAGAATAAGGCGCGAAGCTCGCTCAATCCGCTTCCATTCCGTCGTGCAGTCTTGACCCGTTGAATGCCAGCGGCCAGAACAGGGGCCTCTTGCACGAGGTTAGGCATGACCACATCAGCCGAAAAAATCGCGGCACTCAGCTTTGAGGCAGCCCTTGAGAAGCTGGAGCAGATCGTTCACCGGCTTGAATCCGGTGAGGCCAGCCTTGAGGACTCCATTGATCTGTACACCGAAGGCACGCTGCTGCGGCAGCACTGCGACAGCAAGCTGAAGGATGCGCAGGCACGCATCGAGAAACTCCAGATCGGCGCGGACGGGGCCCCCAAGGGCGCAACCCCGTTTGATGCCGAGTGACGCCGGGTTGACGCCATGCACACGCCGCCAGCCCTGAAACCGGCCCTGAACGCTCTCGCGCAGGCCATGGACAGCCGCTTCGACAAGCTGCTCGCCGTGCCCGAGGACCCGCGCCGCCGCCTGTATGAAGCCATGCGCCACGCCACCATGGATGGCGGGAAGCGCATGCGCCCGCTGCTGACGGTAGCCGCGTGCGACCTGTTCCGGGTGGAGAAGGAGCGCTCGCTGCGAGTCGCTCTCGCCATTGAATGCGTGCATTGCTACAGCCTCGTCCACGACGACATGCCGTGCATGGACGATGACGACCTGCGTCGCGGCAAGCCGACGGTTCACAAGGCGTTCGACGAGGCCACCGCCGTTCTGGCGGGCGATGCCCTGCAAACGCTGGCGTTCGAGATTCTGGCTGACGAGGCCACCCACGACGACGCGCACATCCGCATCCAGCTCATTCAGGAGCTGGCGAAGGCTGCGGGCCCTGCGGGCATGGTCGGCGGGCAGGCCATGGATCTGGCGGCCGAGACCACCACGTTCGATTTGCCGACGACCACCCGGCTTCAGCAGTTGAAGACCGGCGCACTGCTGGCGTTCTGCATCGAGGCCGGGGCGATCATGGGCAAGGCAACGCCGGAGCAGCGCACGCGCCTGCGCGGCTATGCTCATGACCTGGGGCTGGCCTTCCAGATTGCCGATGATCTGCTGGACGTGGAAGGTTCCTCCGCCCGCACCGGCAAGGCGGTTGCCAAGGACATGGCGGCGGGCAAGGCGACATTCGTGTCGTTGCTGGGCGTTGAGCGTGCTCGTCAGCAGGCGGATTTCCTGATCGATCAGGCGGTCGGCCATCTGTCCAGCTTCGGCGCTGAGGCAGACTTGCTGCGCGCCATCGCCCGTTTCGCCATCGAGCGGGACCACTGAGGCATCGGCCCCTCTGTTTCTACGGGGCAACCGAACATTTCAGCCACCAAAGGCGAAAGAGCACGTTATGGCAGAGCAGGCGACCAGCCATCAACCGAAGGTCGGGGTTTATCCCGGCACCTTTGATCCCATCACCAAGGGGCATCTCGATATCATCCGGCGCGGTGCCAAGCTGGTGGACCGGCTGGTGGTGGGCGTGGCAACCAATCCGTCCAAGTCGCCCATGTTCACGCTGGAAGAGCGCGTGGCGCAGGTGCAGCGCGAGGCGGCCAAGGTGGCGTCCAACGTCGATGTGGTTGCCTTCAATTCGCTGCTGATGAAATTCGCCGAAAGCCAGGGCGCGGACATCATCATCCGCGGCCTGCGCGCCGTGTCGGACTTCGAATACGAATTCCAGATGGCGGGCATGAACCAGAAGCTGAACCCGGACGTGGAGACGGTGTTCCTTATGGCGGATGTGGCGTTGCAGCCGATTGCGTCGCGCCTTGTGAAGGAAATCGCCATTTACGGCGGCGATATCACTTCGTTCGTTCCGCTCACTATTGCGGAAGAAGTGCGGGCGCGGGTAGAGCAAAAGTGATGACCAAACAACCGAGCGGGTTCCATCAGATGACGCGGCGCATGTTGCTGAGCCTTCTGGCGCTCCTCGGCCTGACAGGAGGTGTTATGGCCCAGACCGAAACCAACCCGGCTCCGGCCGCGGAAGACCTTGAGAACGTGCTGGTAATGGAGCTGTCGAACGGCGGCACCGTGAAGATCGGCATGCGCCCGGACAAGGCCCCCAAGCACGTCGAGCGCATCAAGCAGCTGGCGCGCGAGGGCTTCTATGACGGCATCATCTTCCACCGCGTGATCGAGGGCTTCATGGCCCAGGGCGGCGACCCGACCGGCACCGGCATGGGCGGCTCCAAGCTGCCGGACCTGCCCGCAGAGTTCAACGACCTGCCGCACGTGCGCGGCGCGGCTTCCATGGCCCGTGCTGCCAACCCGAACTCGGCCAACAGCCAGTTCTTCATCTGCTTCCAGCCGTCGTTCTTCCTCGATGGTCAGTACACCGTCTGGGGCCGGGTGATCGAGGGCATGGAAACCGTCGATGCCATCGAGCGTGGCGAGCCGCCGCGCAACCCGACCAAGATCGTGAAGGCTTATATTGCCGCCGACGCTCCGGCTGCTTGATTAAGCTAATCAGATCATCTGATGGATGAGGGGAGGCGAAAGCCTCCCCTTTTTCGTTTGGGCGCGTCCTTTCATCTACGACCATGACCCGATGGCGAGCCGTTCGCTGCAATGTTAGAGTTCATCAAAAGGAGCACGGCCCCCAAACAGGAGGACGGAGATGTCAGCACGCAGCGCAGATAGAGATACGTTCTACCGGGTGGATGACACGTATGAGCCTCCTATTGGCGAGCGCATCGACGGCATCTTCACCCGGTGGCGGATGCCAGATGGCAAGGTGGTGATGTCCCTGCGGCGCGATGTCTACGAGGGCGCTTTGGAGGCTGCCAATGCCGTTCTGCGCCGGATCGTCGAGAATCAGGAATATCTGAGCCGCAGCGATGTAAAGCCCGCTCTTTGACATTCTGAAGGTGGATTGAATAAACTACGGGCGTGTTTGAGTGTCGCTGGTCGTAACGGCTGCCCGCACCTGTTTGCGTGTGCCTAGATAGTGCGTAATTCCGCTTCCGATTTGGCGAATAGTTCTATCATTGAGCGAGTGTGGGCAAGATTCGGGTTTGTGGACAGGGCGATCGTGCCTCGCGCTGCCAAAGACAATCTTATATTGGAACGATGATTTACTACGTAAGTTCGGGGAATGGCGAAAACGACGTACTTTCCGTCCAGAACTGGAAAATATGATAAAAAT
>JAEZBH010000115.1 GCA_023427285.1 Pseudomonadota bacterium | reverse complement strand
TGCAGGGGGATCTATAATCCCCCTGCGACCCCCTGTTATTTTATCGGGCCGCGTCCTTCATCTCGCGCAGGGTCCAAGAAAATCGAGCAAAAAAAGGCGGGCCCTTCACGCCACGCACGGCCCCGTAAATCGAATGGGAGGTGCCGGCGGGGCCAGTCCCGCCAGCAAACTGCAAATTACTTGAACGGTGGGGCCGATCAAGCAGCGACGGCCATCAGGTCCTTCAGTGCGATGCTCTGGTCGGCAAGCTGGGCGCGATCGGGCGCGGCGCGCGCGGCGATCAGCTTCTTGGCTGCCATGAAGTCCTTGATGCTGTTGATGCAATCGATGGCGATGAGGGTGCCGTTGCGCAGGTAGCAGACCGAGAACGGCGAGGCCTCGGGCGAGCCGCGCACCACGATATCGTCGTAATCGATGGCAAGGCCCGCGCTTTGCAGCTTAATGTCGTACTGGTCGGACCAGAACCACGGCAGATCAGCGTAAGCCACCGGATTGCCGGTGATGACGCCGACGACCGTCTTGGCCTGATCGACCGCGTTCGGCACCGATTCCAGCCGCAGCGGGCCGGGGGCGAACACGTTGGGATGGCGGGCAACGTCGCCAATGGCGAAGATGTTGGGATTGGCGGTGCGGCACAGTTCGTCAACGACGATGCCGTTGTCGCAGGCAAGGCCGGTCTCGATCGCCAGTTCGCAATTCGGGATAATGCCGATGCCGACAACGACCGCATCGGCCGCAACCACTTCGCCCGTGGACAGGCGCACGCCGGAGACGCGGCCTTCGCCCTCGATGGCGGTGACGCCGGTGTTGAGCAGGATGTTGACGCCCTCGGCGGTGTGCTTGCTCTCGAAGAAGCGGGAGACGACCGGGCTGGTGACGCGGGCAAGCACCCGGTCCAGCGCTTCGATGAGGGTCACCTCATGGCCGAGCTTGCGGGCCGAGGCCGCGACTTCCAGACCGATGTAGCCGCCGCCGACGACGGCAAGGCGTGCGCCGGGGGTCAGGGAGGCGCGAATGCCATCCACGTCCGCCAGCGTGCGCAGATAATGCACGCCTGCAAGGTCGGCACCCGGAACCGGCAGCGGACGGGCGCGACCGCCCGTGGCAAGGATGCACCAGGTAAAGCGCACGGTCTCGCCGCTCGACAGTGTGGCGGTGCGGTCTTGCGCATCCAGACGGGTGACGCTGGTGGAGAGGCGCACGTCGATATCGCGCTCCTGCCAGAACTCGGCCTTGCGCAAATACAGCCGGTGCTGCTCCAGCGAGCCGTTGAGATAAGCCTTGGAGAGCGGGGGGCGCTCATAGGGCAGGGCGGCTTCATCGCCCACCATTGCGATCGATCCGGTAAACCCGTTCTGGCGCAGGCCAATGGCGGCCATTGCACCGGCATGGCCACCGCCCACAATCAGTACGTCACGCTCTACTACTGCCATGAATATCTCCCCCCGTCCTGAGGCCGGAGCCGCAGGGTCCATTCTCACCAGTTAAGCCTGCTGCCGCGCCTTGGGTAGCAGTGGTCCAATCATTCTGGTCCAAATATCTAAATTTGCGCAAAATTATCATGACAACTTTACGCAATAGCCAAGATTAGCATTGGTTTTGTGTCCAGGCGACCATCTTCTCATTCGATGAGGGATTTGTCGCCCGGACGAAGGGTGGGCAAATTACCGCAGGTCATCCGCCAGTTCGAGCAGGGCATCGAGGCAGGAGCGTCCCAGATGCGCGGAGCGTTCGGGCGACCAGCCGTGCTGGGGGTCCGGATTCTCCAGAACATCCTTGAAGGGCATCTCCAGCGTCATGGCGAGGCAGCCGAAGCGGGCGGCCAGCGCATTGGTGGACATGCTAAGGTTGGCCTCGCCGGGTTTGGACGGCGCATAGCCGATGCGGGTCTGGAAATCGGGCGTGATGCGGGCGAGCGCCGTCTTGTAGCGGTCGAGCAGCTGGAACTGGTGCTCGGTTGCTTCCAGTACGCCTTCAAAGCCTGCGATGAAGTTGTGCGGAATGGCCTCGTCGCCATGCACATCGAGGCAGAAGTCGCAGCCGACCTTGTCCATGTGCGCCAGAACGTGGAACACCTCGGGGCTGGCCTCCAGCGTCGGGGTCGCCCACTCGCGGTTGAGATTGACGCCCGCCGCGTTGGTGCGCAGATGGCCCCGGCGCGAGCCGTCCGGGTTCATGTTCGGGACGATGTAGAACACGCATTTCTCGCGCAGGCGCGTGGCCACCGGGTCTGCCGGATCGGTCAGGCGGCGCAACATGCCCTCAACCGCCCATTCGGCCATGGTCTCGCCGGGATGCTGGCGGGCGATGATCCAGACGCTGCGCTTGTTCGCACCGGCATCGCCGCCAGTATCGCCAATGGTGACCAGATCCAGATCCTGACCATCCAGCGTCTGGCCGAGCACCGAGACGTCAACGCCGGGCTTTTGCGCCATCTCGGCGATCAGGTCGTGGTGCCGCTCCATGCTGTAGGGGGCGAAGTAGGCGAACCAGGCGCTGTTGGTGCGGGGCGTGTAGCGGATGGTCAGCTCGCCGTCCGCATAGCGGGTCTCGGCCTGCGTCCAGACCTGACGGCACTCCGAGACGCGCGCCTGATAACCGGGCCAGCCATCCGGGTAGGCCGAGCCGCCTGCGTTGACGATGCGCAGGGTCAGCGGCACGTCTTTTGCGCCGGTGACGCGGAAGTGGAACCACTGATAGAATTCCGACTGGTTGTCCTGCCGAATGGCAAGACGGATATCCGCCGGGTTGTCGAGGGAAAGAACGTCAATATTGCCGCTGTCAAAACTGGCAGATACCGCCACGGTCATGATGAATTACCTTCCTGAGGGTTCAACGTATTGAGTGGTGATGCCCGACGGGCCGGGGAAATTCGCCAGCAGGGCATCGGCCAGCTTCGGAAAGACGGTTTGCGCATCGAGATTGCCGTTATCGCTCATGCGCGTCTCGGTTTCGGCGCGGCCTTCCCAGACCGTCTCTCCATTTGGTTTCATCAAACGCAAAGCAAGGGTGTGAATGCGGATGCCGCCTTTGTCTTTGTTGCCGCCGAGCCCGAAAGACAAGCCGATGCCGCCGCCCAGATGACCGCCGCCGCCGCCAAGGCCGACACCGACCGAAACGGGTGAGGAAGCATGGTCGCGCAAGACCGAGCGGTTGACGGTGGTGTAGCTGATCTCGCCGATCAGACCCGGCGTGCCCCCTGATGTCGGCTGGAAGCCTAAACGGGCCAGCCGCTCGCCCAGAATTTCAGCATAACTCTGGAATTCGAGGGATTGGGCGAGGTCGGGGTCGGCGGGGCGAAGCGAGACGGTGGTTCTTTCTGCCACATCATCGCGATGGAAGCGCACTACGTCTGCCTCGAAGCGGGAGCTGGCACAGGCGCCCAGCGATGAGGCCAGAAGGGCTGCCGCTAGGATACGGGTAATGGGCACAGCGTATCTCTCCTGACAAAAACACATGGCAAATCTAGGCTTTTCGCTCTGGAGCAGCAATCGCCGAGCGGAGGCATGCCTCTTATTCAGGACCAGTTCATTTCGGTCAAAAGAAACAGGGCCCTGAGTGGGCCTGCGCTCAAAAAACTGGAATGGACTGCTGATATCCGAGGACCTTGCGCCTCGGAGTGCGTGGTCATTGTTGCCAGGGCCGGGGAACTTGGAGTAGCCGGTATTCGAACATTACATCGGCAGGCAGTCTTGGGGAGGCATTCGCGTGATGGACACGGTCGTTCTGGTCACGGGTGGCGCGGGTTATATCGGCAGTCACGCGGTTCTGGCCCTGAAGGATGCCGGTTATCCGGTGGTGGTGATCGACAATCTGGTGACCGGCTTCCGTTGGGCGGTGCCGGAGGATGTGCCGTTCTTTGAGGGCGACATTGCCGATGAGGCGCTGCTGGACACCATCTGCCAGACCCACGGCGTTAGGGCGATCATGCACTTCGCCGGATCTGTCGTGGTGCCGGAGTCTGTCGAGAACCCGCTGAAATACTATCACAACAACACCGCCAAGAGCCGCACGCTCATCGAGAGCGCCGTGCGCAACGGGGTGAAGCACTTCATTTTCTCCTCAACCGCTGCGGTTTACGGCATTCCGGACCGCACGCCGGTGGCGGAGGACTTCCCGACCGTGCCGATCAACCCTTACGGCGCGTCCAAGCTGATGACGGAGGTCATGCTGCGCGATTGCTCGGCGGCCTATCCGTTCAACCATGCAGCCCTGCGCTATTTCAACGTGGCCGGAGCAGACCCGCAAGGGCGCACGGGCCAGTCCACCCGCAACGCCACCCACCTGATCAAGGTGGCGGCGGAGGCGGCGCTGGGCAAGCGCGCCTCGCTCAGCATCTACGGTACCGATTACGACACGCCCGATGGCACGGGCGTGCGCGATTACATTCACGTCTCGGATCTGGTGAGTGCGCATGTGCTGGCGCTTGAGCACCTGATCGACCAGCCCGAGACCGACCTGCTGCTCAACTGCGGCTACAACCGGGGCTTCTCCGTTCTGGAGGTGGTCGAGGCGGTTGAGCGGGTGTCAGGCGTCAAGATCACGCGGAAATTCGAGCCGCGCCGCGCGGGCGATCCGGCGGCGCTTGTGGCCGATAATCGCAAAATTCAGGAAACTTTTGCCTGGCAGCCGCGCTATGGCAACCTGGACTATATCGTTGAGACAGTGCTCGCCTGGGAGCGTAAGGTCGCTGAGCGTCTGGCCTGAGAGGCGCTGTCATGAAAGGCGAATGAACCGGCATGAAGGCCTCCCTGACCGGCAACGGTTTTGAGCAAGTTTGCAGCGAATTGTTCGATCGCCCGCTTCGGCAATTGTCTGCAGCTGCGCCAGCCCAACCGCCCTTCGTTCTGAAGGTCGGGCCGGTGATGTTCGACTTCACCAAAACCCACTGGCATCCCCGCATGTGGGAGGCGGCCCGGTCGCTCTGGCCGCAAGGGGGGTGGAGCGGGGCCTTCGAGGCGCTGACTGACGGGGCGATCATCAACGTCTCGGAGGGGCGCGCGGCCTTGCACACGGCGGCGCGCGGTTTCCGCGTTCCCGAGACGACAGCGGACGGCAAGCCGGTTCGGGCGGTCATCACTGAGGGCGATGCCCGCATGAGGGCGCTCGTGGAGCGGTTGCGGCGGCGCAGCGCCAACGATTTTGACGCGGTGCTGCACATCGGCATGGGCGGCAGCGTGCTAGGGCCGGCGGTGGTCGTTCAAGCGCTGGAATTTGGGCAGAAGGGGCGGTTCGACACGCGCTTCCTTGCAAGCATTGACGGCCATGCCTTCGCCGAGGCAATTGCGGGTCTTAATCCGCGCAGAACACTGATTGTCGCGGTCTCCAAAAGCTGGACGACGGCGGAGACCATGGCCAACCTCGATCTGGCGCGGCAATGGCTGGTCAGGGGCGGCGTCATTGCGCCCGCCCAGTCGATCATCGCGGTGACGGCGGCGCAGGACAAGGCGCTGGCGGACGGTATTCTGGAAGATCACATCCTGCCGTTCGGCGATTGGGTTGGAGGGCGGTTCTCCGTCTGGTCTCCGGTTGGCGTCACCATCGCGCTGCAATACGGCTGGCCCGTTTTCCAGGCGTTCCGCGCGGGCGGACGGCTGATGGACGAGCACGTGGCCGAATGCGGTGACGGGCCGAGCGCGCCGACCATCGCGGCGGTGCTGGGCTATGCCTATTCGCTGTGCGCCGGGCGCACCACACGGGCCGTCTTTCCCTATGACGAGCGATTGCACGCGCTGGTGCCTTATCTTCAGCAGCTGGAGCTTGAGAGCAACGGCAAGAGCGTGAAGATCGATGGCAGCCCTTACGAGGGGCCGGCCATGCCGGTTGTCTGGGGGGATGTGGGGCCGAGCGCCCAGCACGCCGTGTTCCAGTGGCTGCATCAGGCAACGGACTGGGCTCCGGTGGACTTCGTTGCGGTGGCACGCCCCGATCACGGCTATGCGGTGTCGCATCGCGCCTTGCTGGCCAACTGTCTGGCGCAGGCCGCCGCGCTGATGTCCGGCACGCCGGAGGGCGCCGGGGAAAATGGGGATCCGGCCCGGTATCACCCCGGCAACCGACCTTCGACCATGATCCTGCTGGATCGCCTGACGCCGGGAGCACTGGGGGCGCTGCTCGCCTTCTACGAGCATCGAACCTATGCTTACGCCTGCCTGATGGGCATCAATTGCTTCGACCAGATGGGCGTGGAGCTGGGCAAGCGGCTGGCGGGCGGTCTGGAGAAGGCGCTGGCGAGCGGCAGCGTTGCGGGTCTGGACCCCTCAACCGCCCATCTGGTGCGCATGTTGCGCAGCCTCAACGGCTGAGGCCTGCGCTGCCACGAAGCGGCGGGACGTGCCTTCCAGAATGACGGCGGTCAGTACGCCATGCCGGTACACGCCGGTGTCGATGCCGATGCGGTTGCCGTGATTTTCGGGCGTCGGGGTGATGGTGTGCCCATGCACGACAACCGCGCCGAAGTCTTCCTGCGATGACAGGAAGGGCTCTCTGATCCAGAGGAGGTCGTCCGCACTCTGCGCCTCAAGGGCAACGCCGGGGCGAATGCCTGCGTGGGCGAAGAGGTAGTCGCCAAAGCGCAGGCAGGGAAGCGTGGCCTCCACAAAGCGGCGATGGGGCGCGGGGATGGCCTGCCGCACAGCCTCCCGAATGGCGCTGAGATCGCCCGAATAGAGCAGGGGGCCGCCAAGGCCGTAGCTGGCAAGGGTTTCGCGCCCGCCGTAGTCGAGCCAGGCCGCCAGCGTGTCATCGGGCGCAGCGCCGCTCAGAATGTCGATGAGGCACTGTTCGTGGTTGCCGCGCAGGAAGTGGGGCGTTGCCCAGTCTGGCGCAAGGCCGGCCAGCCGCTCGATGACCTCGGCGGAGGCGGGGCCGCGGTCGATGTAATCGCCAAGGAAGATCAGGTGCGTGCGTGCCGGGTTCCTGCGGCATTCCCGCTCCAGCTTGTTCGTGAGGTCATCAAGCAGGTCGAGGTGGCCATGGATGTCGCCCACGGCAATGAGGCGGGTGCCCTCTGGCGCGGCGGCATGGGCAAATTCGGGAGAATCAGGGTCGCACAGGAGCGTATCGTTTCGATTCGAAAACCGGGAAAGCAACCGCCTGATCATCCTCTTGCTCCCCCGCTTGAGTAAAATGTTCTGCGCCTTGGGTTCGGCCCGCATTGTTGCGGGTCGCGGGGCGTTGTATAGCCTATTCCCATGCTCCGCGCAGCAAAAGGCGGATGTTGGGATAGGGCGCAAGTCAGTGTTTCGGCCTGATTTATGGCCGTCAGGGTTGACAAAGCAGCCCGCAACCCATATCCGCGCTGCTCAAGTTTAACCACGACATGAAAACGGCAAGCGTCATGAAAATTCGTAACTCGCTGAAGTCGCTCAAATCCCGCCACCGCGATTGCCGGGTCATCCGTCGTCGTGGCCGCGTCTACGTGATCAACAAGACCAACCGTCGCTTCAAGGCTCGCCAGGGCTAATTGTGGCGAAGGCCGGAGGGCCGTCGGCGGTCGTCTTCGACGTCGGCGGCGTTCTGTGTGACTGGGATCCCCGTCACCTCTACGTCAAGCTGATTCCCGATGCCGAGGAGCTGGACTGGTTCCTCGCAAACGTGGTCACCCACGACTGGCATTACCAGCACGACGCCGGCCGCTCGGTCCGTGAGACGATTCCGGAACTGGCGGCCCAATACCCCAAATACGCCGAGCTCATCGAGCTTTACGATTCGCGCTGGATGGAAACCATTGCCAGCGCAATCGACGGCACCTGCGCGCTGGTCGAAGAACTGGCCGCGCGGGACGTGCCGCTGTTCGCGATCACCAACTTCTCGGCGGAATTCTTCCCGCGCTTCTGCGCCGATTATCCGGTCATGCGCCACTTCCGCGACATCGTGGTCTCGGGAGCAGAGCAGCTGGTGAAGCCGGACCCGCGCATCTACGATCTGGCGCTGCGCCGCTTCGCTCTCGCACCGGGCGAGGGCTTGTTCATCGACGACAGACTGGTGAACATCGCCGCCGCCGAGGCCAACGGCTTTGCCGTACACCAATTCCAGACGCCAGAATTGCTCCGCGATGAGCATGTCT
>JAEZBH010000090.1 GCA_023427285.1 Pseudomonadota bacterium | reverse complement strand
CGATGCTGAACAAGTAATGAAACGTAATGGAAGGGGGTCGCGGACCCCCTTCCGATCCCCCTTCGCTTTCAGGTTCATGTCCTTGATTGCTAGGGCGCGCGGTCTCTGACCGGCTCGGCCCTATAAGCAAAATGGGGTGCAGGGGACACGGTCCCCTGCAAAAAGAAAATTCCACGTATTTCCGTTCGGTCGAACAATCGCCTCAAGACGGACAGAAGCCGTTCCGCTATAGCGCGGGGCGGAGGTGGGCTTATGCGTTCAGACCGAAATCTTCTCCTTGGCACGCTCAGCGGCCTTGGGGCCGGTGCTCTGTGGGGGCTGGTGTTTCTCTCGCCGGAAATCGCGGGAGATTTCTCGCCGCTTCAGCTCTCGGCTGCGCGCTATCTGGCTTATGGGCTGTTTGCCGTGGCGCTGCTGCTGCCGCGCTGGCGGGGGATCGCGCAGGTTGTCGGCAAGGCGGAGTGGATCGCGCTGGTCTGGCTCAGCCTGCTTGGCAACATCATCTATTATCTGTTTCTCGCAGCGGCGGTGCAGATGGCGGGCGTTGCCGCCGCCTCGCTCATTCTCGGCTGCGTGCCGGTGATGGTGACGCTGGTCGGCAGCCGGGAGACGGACGCCGTGCCGCTGCGCGCTCTGGTGCCCTCGCTGGTCATGGCGGTTGCGGGCGTCGGGCTGATCGGCTGGGAGGCGCTTTCCTCCGAGGCTGCAACGAGCGCCTCTGCGCAAGGCGGCCCGTGGGAGCAGATCCTTGGCCTCCTGTTTGCCTTTGCCGCGCTTGCCTCGTGGTCGGCCTATGCGGTGTGGAACAGCCGCTGGCTGGTACGCCTGTCGCACGTCTCCTCGCATGACTGGTCGCTGCTGACCGGCGTCGTCACCGGCGCGCTGGCGCTGGTGCTGGCCGTGCCCGCCTTTGCCTTTGGCGCGGGCGATCATACGTCTGAGGACTGGCTGCGCTTCTGGGGCATCAGCGCCGCCGTGGCGCTGGGCGCGTCCGTCATCGGCAATGGCCTGTGGAACCGGGCCAGCCGCCTGCTGCCGATGACCATGATGGGTCAGATGATCATTTTCGAGACGCTGTTCGCGCTCGCCTACGGCTTCCTGTGGGAGCAGCGCTGGCCAACCGTGCTTGAGGTCATGGCCTGCGTGCTGCTGATCTCGGCGGTGCTGTGGTGCGCCACCTCGCACGGGCGCAGAAAACACGCGTAAGGGAATTTGGTCAGGCAAGGCGCGGGGGGGGCACTCCTCTGCGCCCTGTTTCCCTTCGGGCAACCCCGGTTGCGATAAAAGATGATCTGAATAGAGGTATTATTTTTGATTATTCGCCTAAAATAAAATTAACAAATCCCGGCAATATTACACTTATCAAAAGTAAAATCCTGAAATTTTATGTCGGTCTTGTTTACGTTAATTCGTAATTTATAAGTTTTAAATTCTTTCTGTCCCGCGCAAAACTGCGGATGGCCCGCATTTTGCTTATCGGCACACCAGAAGCGCAGGTCTTGTTGCTTCGGTGAGGGCCGGCTTCATGTCCGTTTTAATTAATTCCGGCTGCTCACACTGCCTAACAGGACAGGAGCATATCAATGCAAAGACTCATGCGTGTGGTTCTTGCCGGAGCGGCGGTGCTGGCCTTCTCGCACAGCGCCTTCGCGGGCCTTGTGGTCAGCACGGCTGACGGCACGACCGGCTTTGGTTTCGGAGCCAATCATCGCCATCTGACCATTCATGAAACCGGCCCGAAAAAAGATGGTGTTCAATCCGGCTGCGTTGGCATTTCGGCGGGCGGCGGGTTCGTCATCGGCGCTGGGGGCTGCCTTGCGGACGAGTCCGGTGTGTCTTCGGGCAACGGCATCACCAACATCGGGGGGGACGAGCCGCCGCCGCTATCGGAAGGCTTGAAGTACGGTGCGCCCACCATCGGCTCGCTCGGCATTCAGCATGCGGGTGAAATCGCCATCGTTTTCGATGCGACACAGGCAGGGGGCGGCAGCATCACGGTCGAGGACTTGACGCTCAAGTTCTACGACCAGTTGGGCGCACTCCTGCTGGCAATTGATGGCGGGGCGACGTTTGACACGACCTTTGCTGGCAATGGCGTGGCGGATTACATCTTCGTCATTGAGGATGATCAGCATGATGAGGTGAACGACACGATCTTCAGCCTGGCCCATTTCGGTACTATCCGCATGGCGCTGGAGGCCACCATGTCCGGTGCGAATGGCGGGCCGGAGAGCTTCGTGATTGTCAGGAGCGGGGGCCGCAACGTGGTGCCTGAGCCCGCAACGCTTGCTCTGCTTGGCCTGGGTCTTGCCGGTATGGGCGTTACCCGACGCCGGAAGATGTGAGGCTCAAGGCTTGAGGCTCAAGACTTGAGGCCAGCCTGAAAAGAAGCAAGGGGGCGGTGCGATGCGCCGCCCCTCCGCTTTTGGAGCGGTAATCGAGCAGCGTAGAACGCATCCCGGTGGTTGAGGACGTGCAGCCTCCTGCATTTTCGCCCTGAAGGCTTTGCCCTGAAGGCTCTGGGCTGGGCACAGCGGGTGCTGTGGACCTGCGGTTGAGAAGCGGTCATAGTCCACTGTCAGGTTGGGGCTGCTTCAATCCGGTTCGGGGGTTCATGACAGAACACAGGCCATGACAGAGCAAAGACAAGGCCTTGCCGTTTGGGGTGATCTGCTGGCTGCCGATCGGGCGCCCCGCTTTGCCCTCATCTGTCTTGGCGTCTGGCTGAATGCGGCCGATGCGCTGGTAACAGCCACCATCATGCCAAGCGTCGGTGCAGATCTGGGCGGCTATGCCCTCTTCAGCTGGTCGGTTGCCGGGTTTTTGCTGGGCGCAATTCTGGCGGGGGCCTCGGCGGGCCGGGTCTCGGAAATCCTCGGGCTGCGTCCGGCAACGGTCAGTGCGGGGCTGGTGCTGGCGGCGGGGTGCGTTCTCAGCGCGGTGGCGTCCAGCATGGAGTGGTTTTTGCTGGGCCGCTTCGTGCAGGGGTTCGGCAGCGGCTGGGTGTCTGGCCTTGCCATGGTTGCCATCGCCTTCCTGTTTCCAGAGCGCCATCTGGGGCGCGTGTTCGCGGCGGCGGCGGCAGTATGGGGCCTTGCCACGATTTTGGGTCCGCTGCTTGGCGGGCTGCTGGCGCAGGCGGGAGGGTGGCGCACCGTCTTCTGGCTGTTTGCGGTGCAGGCCGTGCTGTTCTCGGGCGCGGCTTGCGTCCTGCTCCCGCGTGAGGCTGCTTCTGCCGCGCCGGCGCGCGTTCCGTGGCGGCAACTGGGTCTGCTGTGCATTGCCATCCTTGTGCTTGGCGGGGCTGACATCAGCCAGCGGGCAGAGGTTGCGCTGGCGTTTGTCGGCGTCTGTCTTGCGCTTTTGGTCTGGATGCTGCGCATCGATCGCCACGCGCGCCACCGCCTGCTGCCGCGTGCCGCCGGTGATCTTGGGGCCGTGCCCGGCGCGGGCTATGCCGCCATGTTTCTCCTCACCGCCACGTCGGTCGGCTTTCTCATCTACGCGCCGCCGTTGCTTCAGCAGATGCACGGTCTGACGCCGCTGGCCTCAGGCTATGCCGTGGCCGCTCATGCCATGGGCTGGACGGTGGCGGCGTTTGTCGTTGCCGGGGCATCGCACGCCGCCGGAGTTCGCTGGATCAGGGCGGGCGCGCTTTGCATCCTGTGCGGGGCCGGGCTGCTGGCCATCCTCATGCGGCTTGCGCCCGTCCCGCTCATCGTGGGGGCGGCGGTTATCATGGGGATGGGTTTCGGCCTCTGCTCGGCTCTCATGAACCGGCGCGTGCTCATGGCGTTGCCGGATGATGACCGCGCCACCGGCAGTTCCGCGCTCATTGCCGTGCGGCAGGCGGGCGAGGCGGTGGGGGCGGCTATTGTTGGCGTTGTTGCCAACCTTGCGGGTTTCGGGGCGGGCCTCACCCCTGTCAGCGCCCAGTCCACCGCGCTGTGGGTGTTTGTTGCGGCGCTGCCTGCGGGGGCGCTTGGTGCGCTGGCCGCATGGCGCATGACGCAGCTGCCCGCCGTGCCAGTCACGCAAGAGCAACGGGTCGCGCAGGAGTAGCTGCTTGCTTGGGGCATGGGGAGAGAAGTGGTGCCGGATGTCGGAACCGGCCTATGTTGACTTAAGATATTGAAAAATATGAAAGTTATTTCCCCTGTGTGTATCTTGCGTGTACCTCGTTTGACCACCTTAAGCAAGCCTCGTACAAAAACGAGATTGCTTAGGGGGGACTATGCTTAACTTGAGTCAGCAGGACGCCGATGCGCTGTATCATCGGATTGGCGAGCTTTTGGGAACTGTGCCGGAC
>JAEZBH010000041.1 GCA_023427285.1 Pseudomonadota bacterium | reverse complement strand
TGCGCATCGCGGCATTTCTGGTGGGCATGGCGGCGTTTTTTGCGCTGGCGCTGTTCTTTGCCCCAGGCGCGCAGGTGACCCTGGCCCCCGAGCGCGTCACCCAATCGCTCGTCATCCCCGCGCGCGCCGATCTCGCCACACGGTCCGCGGCAGCTTCGGGCAGCCTGCCGGTGGAAGTAGTCAGCGTGGTGGTAGAGGGCCGCGATCAGGCCCCTGCGACCGGTTCGGCCCGCATCGCCAACGGCACCGCATCAGGCGAGGTGCTGCTTACCAACCTGACCGATCAGGCAGTGACTGTTTCCGCGGGTACGGTGGCGGTGAGCGGCGGGCTATCCCCGATACGTTTCGAAATCACGGCAACCCGCACCATCCCCGCTGGGGTAGGGCAGGCAGCCACCATGCCTGTGCGTGCGCTGACCCCTGGCAGCCGGGGCAACGTTTCCGCCGGGCAGATCCGTGCGCTGGAAGGTCCGCTGGGCCTGCGCCTGACGGTGGAAAACCCCGCGCCGGCACGCGGCGGGCTTGACCGGTCCGCGCCGTCGCCCAGCGCCAGCGATTACAATGCCCTGCGCGAGAAGCTCACGGCGGCATTAGAGGCTAACGCAGTGGAAGAACTGGAAGCACAGATTGGCTCAGACTACCGTTTGGTGGAAGGCTCGCTGCGCCTGGTGGAAGTGCTGGAGGAAACACGCCAGCCACAGGCCGGGCAGCCATCGGACATCTTGCAGCTTTCTATGCGCGCTGAATACGAGGTGTGGACGGTACGCGAGCAGGATTTGCAAACCGCTGCGTCTGCCGCATTGAATGCCGTGCTGGGGGAGGGCTATACCCCCGTACCCGGCACGCTGCGGATCGACTTTACCAGCAGCCCGCGCTGGCAGGAAGGTGATACCCGCTCCGCCAGCTGGGAGATACGTGTCGAGCGTGAAGCGGTCGCCCAGCTCAGCGAGGAAATGGTGATCGAAACTGTACGCGGTCGCGGTTCGGAAGATGCGGTGCGGCGGCTGAACAGCCTTCCCCTTGCTGCCCCGCCGGTGATCCAAATGAACCCCACCTGGTGGAAGATGCTCCCCTTCTTGCCATTCCGAATCGCGGTGGTTGTGACATGATGTACGGAGAACCATGACCGGACGAATCCTTGCGGTTGACCCAGGCGAAAAGCGGCTGGGGATCGCGCTGAGCGACCCTACCGGGACGATTGCCAGCCCGCTGGCAGTGATCAAGCACGTATCGCGCCTGATCGACGCGGCGGCAGTTGCCCAGCTCGCCGCTGACCACGATGCGGTATGCATTGTAATCGGCCAGGCACTTGGCGCGGATGGCGAAGAGACACCCAATTCACGCCACGCGGCCCGCTTTGCCGAAGCCATTCGCGAACAAACGAATTTGTCCGTGGTGCTGTGGGATGAGAGCGGCAGCACCCAGGCGGCACGCTCTGCGCGGATCGCGATGGGGGTATCGCGCCGCAAGCGCAGCGGGCACATGGACGATATGGCTGCCACAGTGATCCTGCAAACCTACCTTGACGCACACTTCAACGAGGCTCATGACTGAAGAAAAGACCACCCGCGTCCGTACCAAAGCGCCAGCCCGAGCGCCGCGTGAAACGCGCCAGCGCCGGAGAATCTCCCTGGTGCGCTTTGTCACCATCCTGGTGCTGACGGTGCTGTGCCTGACGGTACTGGCAGGCACGGGGCTTCTGGCTCGCTTCACCGGCGAGGTGGAGCGTCGCTTTGGCCCGCCCGGCCCAAACCTTACGCTCTGGCAAGAATTGGTGTATTCCACGCGCCTGCTGGCCGCCGAAGAAACACTAACCACCCCGAAGGACCCCGTGGGTATCGCCCGCCCGTTTGAGATTTCGTTAGGCGAATCGGTAGACCGCATCGCTTACCGGCTGGAGATGGAAGGCCTAATCGGCTCCAGCGCCGCCTTCCGCACCTTTTTGATCTACGCCGGTCTCGATACCGCGGTGCAGGCCGGAGAGTACACGCTCAGCCCGTCCATGACTACCGTTGAGATTGCCCGGGCGCTGCAAGACCCCACCCCCGGCGCTGTGGATTTCAACATCCTGCCGGGCTGGCGCGCCGAGGAGATCGCCGCCGCGCTGCCCACCTCGGGGCTGGCGATCACCCCCGACGAATTTTTGGAGCGCGTGTACAACCCCGCTGGTACGCTTGTACCCGCTGGCGCGCCCGAAGCCCGCACGCTGGAAGGCTTCTTGATGCCCGGTGCCTACGAAGTGCCGCGCGAAGCCTCCGCGGATGATCTGGTAGACATGATGCTGCGCCGTTTTGAAGAAACCGTCACAGCCGACCTCCTTGGCGCGTACTCCGCCAACGGGCTCAGCCTGTACGAGGCGGTGACGCTGGCTTCGCTCGTGCAGCGCGAAGCCGTGGTGGTCGAAGAACAGCCGACCATCGCATCCGTGTTCTACAACCGCATCAACGCTGGGAT
This sequence comes from Pseudomonadota bacterium, assembly GCA_023427285.1. GTDB lineage: Bacteria > Pseudomonadota > Alphaproteobacteria > Sphingomonadales > Sphingomonadaceae > Pedomonas. The sequence continues at coordinate 311 of JAEZBH010000041.1, read as the reverse complement.
GCGCCTGGACAGCGACCCGACTGTGCAGTACGCACTCGGCACGCAGACAGGCGGCGACCCCTGGTGGAAAACGCCCCTCAGCACCGGCGACCTGCAAGTGGATTCTGAATATAATACGTACAGGTATATCGGTTTGCCGCCGGGTCCCATTGCCAACCCCGCCATCGACGCGCTCACCGCGGTGGCGTACCCGGCACGAACGGACTTCTACTACTTCCGCGCCCAGTGTGATGGCTCGCGCCGCCACTTTTTCGCGGTGACCTACGAAGAACACTTGCAGAATGCATGTCCATAGAGAGCATGTTTATTTC
>JAEZBH010000040.1 GCA_023427285.1 Pseudomonadota bacterium | reverse complement strand
GACCGAGCGTCACCAGGCGATGATCGAAAAGCTGATCACCAACCCGGCGCGCAAGCACCAGGTGCACTGGGAAGTAAAGCACCTGATCAACGATTTCGCCAACCTGTGCCAGGCGATCAACGTGCTGGGCGAGGCCTCGCCGCGCGCGCTGGACGCGGTGGTCTCGCTGGGCGAGCGGCTGAGCGTGCGCATCCTGGCGGCGGCGGTCGAAATGGCCGGCCAGCCCGCCGAGTACATCGAATCGACGCACCTGATTTTGACCGACGACAAGTTCACCAACGCGCACCCCGATTTGGATGAAACCGAACGGCGCAGGCGGTCGGCGCTGGAGCCGATGCTGGAAGCAGGGCGCGTGCCGGTCGTCACCGGGTATATCGCTGCTGCCCCCTCCGGCGCGACAACGACGCTGGGCCGCGGCGGCTCGGATTACTCCGCTTCGATCCTGGCGGTGGCCCTCGGCGCGAGCGAGGTGTGGATCTGGACGGACGTGGACGGAGTGATGACCGCCGATCCGCGCATGGTGCCAGATGCGCGTACCCTGGCGGAAATATCCTACCGCGAGGTGGCCGAGATGGCCCACTTCGGCGCGAAAGTGCTGCACCCCAAGAGCATCCACCCGGTGATCGAGGCCGGAATCCTGCTGCGGGTGCGCAACACCTTCAACCCGCACGGCCCGGATACCAGGCTGGTCGCCGACACCTACAACGGCCGCTATGGGCTGATCCACGCGGTAGCAACCATCCGCGGGCTGCGGCTGATCACGCTCTCCGGGCGGGGCATGCTGGGCGTGCCGGGCGTGGCAGGGCGCATCTTCTCCGCTGTGGCTACCACAGGCGTCTCCGTGCCGCTGATCATCGAGTCGACCTCCGAGCAGGCAATCTGCTTCCCCGCGCCAAAAGAGCTGATCGGCAGCGTGATTGATACGGTCCAACAGCACCTGCGAGACGAGCTCCAGCGCGGCGACATCGACCGGGTGTACGCCTCGGACGACGTGGATATCATCACCGTCATCTGCCCCGGGCTGCGCACCACGCCGGGCGTCGCCGGGCAGATCTTTGGCATCCTCGGCACCGCAGGGATCAACGTGCTGGGCATCTCATTTGGTGCGTCAGACGTGTCGATCAACCTGATCGTGTCCGCGCAGGATACGCAGAACGCGGTACGGGCGATCCACTCGCTGATTGGGTAGACGCGATTCAGGCTACCTTCGCCCCTCAGCTTCATTTTAATCTGTCAGCGTCCTACACGCAAAGATCCTCACTCCCTCGGTCCCCCTCTCCGGTTTTACGGTTTACGCTCGCGACATGTACCTTACTCAGGCAAGAGCACAACGGGAGAGTGGGGACCGAGGGGGTGAGGATTTTGGCGCGTAGGGCGCTCGTGGACCAAGCTAGATCGGAGGAGCGAAGGCCGGGCGAAGCCGTTAAGGGTAGGATATTCGGGCTCTAGAAACTCGCTGCGCCACTACGAGGTGGATCAGAGGGTGATGGGGATTGGATTTTTTTACTCCATCCACACCGTCCGGTCAGTATGATCGGGCCGTTGCACCGGCTCCGGCTCTTTGATGGGGTAGCCGACGTAGATAAAGCCGATGATGGGGCGCTCGGGCGGGAGGCCGAAGAAGGCCTTTATGTGCGGATCAAAGGCGGCCCAGCCGGAGCGCCACATCGCGCCTAAGCCGAGGGCATGGGCTGCCAGCAGCATGTTCTGCACCGCCGCGGCGACCGCCCACTGGTTCTCGATCTCTGGCACTTTGGGGTCGTTCGAGTCATCGGCAGCTACAGCGATCAGCACCGGGGCGCGGAGCGGGCGGGCGCGCTCGTGGTCGATGACGGATTGGGTGGCCTCGGGGTGGTTCGCGCGGTAGGCTTCGGCCATCGCATCGCCCATGCGGTTGCGGGCTTCGCCGGTGAGCACGACGAAGCGCCAGGGCCGCAGCTTGCGGTGGTTGGGGGCCTGCACGGCGGCGTCCAGAATCTTCTCGATCAATTCGCGCGGCACCGGGTCCGGGCGGACCTTGCCGACCGACCGGCGGGTGAAGATGGCATCCAGTACGTCCATCTTATCCCTGCCCCAGCTGGATGGTCTTACCGGTGCGCGAAGACTCGTAGACGGCCAGCACGATCTCCAGCGGCTTGCGGCCTTCGTAACCATTGACCAGCGGCTCGCGGTCTTCGCGGATCGCGTCGATGAAGTCCTGGATCTGGCGGCGGTGCGAGTGGTGCCAGATATCCTTGCTCGACGTGCCGCCGATAAAGCCGCCCACCTCGCCGGGCAGCACCGGGCAGGGCTCCTCGGAGCACAGGTACCAGTCCTTTACCTGATCGTTCTCGATCACCACCGAGCCGAGCGTGCCGTTCACGTCCAGCCGGGCGAAAAAGCCGGGAAAGGCCAGGGTAGAGCCTTCCAACAAGCCCAGCGCGCCTGAGCGGAATTTGATCGACGCCACGGCTAAATCTTCCACCTCGATGCGCTCGTGGGCGCGGGTGCAGGTGTAGCCCTTCAACTCTTCTACTTGACCCATGATGTACAGGAGCATATCTACGTAGTGGATCGACTGGTTGATCAGCGCGCCGCCGCCGTCCAGTGCCCAGGTGCCGCGCCAGCTTCCGCTGTCGTAATAGCCCTGGCTGCGGAACCACTTGGTATGCGATCCGCCAAAGTTGAGCTGGCCCAGCTTGCCCTCGTTCACCGCCTGTTTGAGCGCCATCATCCCCGGGTCAAAGCGGTGCTGCGAAATGACACCCAGCTTGACACCAGCTTCTTCACAGGCGCGGATCAGCCGGTCTGCCTGTTCGAGGGTCACGTCCATGGGCTTCTCAACCAGCACGTGCTTGCCTGCCCGCGCGGCCTTCACGCCAATTTCCGCGTGCAAACCGCTGGGGGTCAGCACGATAACCACGTCGATGTCGCCGCGCAGGAGCATCTCGTCCGCGCTGGTGTACGCTTCTACGGCGTAAATTTCCGCCAGGGCATGTGCCTTCTCGGGCACGATATCACAAACAGCGACCAGCTGCGCATCGGGCAGTTCGGCGATGCTGCGGGC
>JAEZBH010000558.1 GCA_023427285.1 Pseudomonadota bacterium | reverse complement strand
CGGCGATTGAGGACGAAGTGCGCTCGCTGGTGGAAAGCGGCGTGGTGGAGATCAGCCTGCTCGGCCAGAACGTAAACGCCTACCACGGGGTTGATGCCTCGGGTCAGGACGTGAGCCTTGCCGGTCTGGTGCGACGCCTCGCCAAAATCGATGGCCTTGAGCGCATCCGCTACACCACCTCGCACCCGCGCGACATGACCGACGATCTGATCGCGGCGCACGGCGAGATCGAGAAGCTCATGCCTTACCTGCACCTGCCGGTGCAGTCTGGCTCCGACCGGATTCTCGCGGCGATGAACCGCAAGCACACCGCCGAGGACTACCTGAAGATCATGGATCGGCTGAAGGCCGCCCGCCCCGACCTTGCGCTGTCGGGCGACTTCATCGTCGGCTTCCCCGGCGAGACGGAAGAAGATTTTCAGGCGACGCTCGATCTGGTGAAGGCCGTGCGCTACGCTCAGGCCTATTCGTTCAAGTATTCGCCGCGTCCGGGCACCCCGGCCTCCGATCTGGAAGCCCAAGTGCCCGAAGACGTGAAGTCCGACCGCCTTGCCCGCCTTCAGGCGCTGTTGAACCAGCACCAGCTTGAGTTCAACCAGGCCAGCGTCGGCAAGACCGTGCCGGTGCTGTTCGAGCGTCAGGGCCGACAGCCCGGCCAGCTGGTTGGCCGCTCGCCCTGGATGCAGGGGGTCCATGTCGTAGCGCCAGATCACGCGATTGGTGATATGGTGCTCTGCACGCTGCTCAGCGCAGGCGCCAACAGCCTTGAAGGCGGTTTGGCGGACCGGCTGGCCGCTGCTTGACTCCTTTGAACCGCAGGGCATGCGCCCTGCTTGAAAGCCGCTTTTAACGCGAGGCTCGATGGGCAAGAAACCGTTCCGCAGCAGTCCCCATTCCAGTGACGGCGGCTCCAAGGGAAGCCTGCAACTGGAATTCGAGGAAGGGCGGCTGCTTGGCCCGCTTTTCGGGGAATTCGACCAGAATCTCATTGCCCTGGAAAACCGGCTCGGCGTGTTCATCGCCGCGCGCGGCAACCGGCTCACCATCGAGGGCGAGCCGGACGCCGCCGCGCGGGCGCGCGACGTGCTCATCACCTTGTACAATCGCCTCCAGCAAGGCGGACGGATTGAACTGGCCGATGTGGAATCCGCCGTTGCCATGACGGACAGGATGCTGGCCCCCGCCCTGCCCCCCGTTGACGGCGCGCCCGACTCTCCGGTGCAGATCCGCACCCGCCGCAAGGTTATCCAGCCGCGCTCTCCGACGCAGATCCGCTACATCCAGCACCTGCACAAAAGCGACATGATCTTCGCCCTCGGCCCTGCCGGCACGGGCAAGACCTACCTTGCCGTAGCGCAGGCGGTGCATGAACTCATCAGCGGCGGCGTTGACCGGATCATCCTCTCGCGTCCGGCGGTGGAGGCGGGCGAGCGGCTCGGCTTCCTGCCCGGCGACATGCGCGAGAAGGTCGATCCCTACCTGCGCCCGCTCTACGACGCACTGAACGACATGCTGCCGCCCGAACAGGTGGAGCGCCGCCTGCTCTCGGGCGAGATCGAAGTGGCTCCGCTGGCCTTCATGCGCGGCCGCACGCTGTCTGACGCCTTCGTCATTCTCGACGAGGCGCAGAACACGACGCCGATGCAGATGAAGATGTTCCTCACCCGCTTCGGCACGCGCTGCCGCATGGTCATCTGCGGCGACCCGAGCCAGGTGGACTTGCCGCCGACGCAGCGCTCCGGCCTTGCCGATGCCGTGGAGCGCCTGGAAGGCGTTGAGGGGATCGCCATGGTCCGGTTCGACCCCAAGGAAGTCGTCCGCCACCCGCTGGTTGGCCGTATTGTTGAAGCTTACGACGCAGAGCGACATGCTGAGAATTGAAACCGAAGTGGAAGCCCCGGCGTGGGACTCCGCAGAACTTGACTGGGACGCGCTTGCAACCAGCGCCATTCAGGCCGCCGTTCGCGCCACGCCCTACGCCACGCTCGACGAGGCGCCCGAGACGGTGACGGAGGTTGCGCTGCGCTTCGTGGACGACGAGACCATCCGCGAGCTGAACCGGGATTATCGCGGCAAGGACAAGGCCACCAACGTGCTCTCCTTCCCGATGATGGACCCGGACGAGCTGGAGGGGCCGTTCATTCCCGGCATCGAGCAGCTGCTCGGCGATATCGTCATCGCCTACGAAACAACGGTGCGCGAAGCCGAGGAGCAGAACAAGCTTCTGGCCGCCCACGTCACGCACCTGATTGTTCACGGCACCCTTCATTTGCTAGGGTATGACCATGAAGACGACACTGATGCCGAAACCATGGAATCGCTTGAGCGGTCCATCCTCGCAACCATCGGTCTGCCAGACCCTTACGCAAACGGCCCGATAGGCCATGACTGACTCTCCCTCCTCCGCAACGGAGCCTGGAAGTAACGTCGTCAGCCGCCTGCTGAACGGCCTGCTTCACCGTCTGGGCAAACGTCACGGCGACGGCACGCTGCGCCAGAGCCTTGAAGACGTTATCGACGAGCACGAATCCGACGACGAAGCGGATGACCTGTCCGTTGCCGAGCGGACCATGCTGCGCAACCTGCTGAGCTATGGCGAATTGCGGGTGGACGACGTGGCGGTGCCCCGCCCGGACATCATCGCCTTCGATGCCTCCGGCAACTTCGATGACCTGGCCAAGCTGTTCGTGGAAGCAGGCCATTCGCGCCTGCCGGTCTATCGGGACAGCCTGGACGCCATCATCGGCATGGTCCACGTGAAAGACGTGTACGCCCATCTGGTGGAGCCCAGCGAAGCCGGTCCGCCCCAGGTGGAGCAGTTGCTGCGCTCGGTGCTGTTCGTTCCGCCCTCCATGCGCATTCTCGACCTGCTTGCCCGCATGCGCTCCAACCGCATCCACATGGCGATTGTGGTTGACGAGTACGGCGGCACGGACGGCCTCGTCACCATCGAGGATCTGGTCGAGCAGATCGTCGGCGAAATCGAGGACGAGCACGACGAAGCCGAGGAAACCCTGCTGCGGCCCCTGCCGGGCGGCCTGTACGAAGCCGATGCCCGCCTGTCCGTTGCCGACCTTGAGAACGAGCTGGGCACCGATTTCCTGCCCGAGGACGACGACAGCGAGATCGATACCGTTGGCGGCCTGATCTTCATGCTGGCCGGACGGGTTCCCGCCATCGGCGAGGTGATCGAGCATCCCTCGGGCTTCCGCTTCGAGATTGTGGATGGCGAGCCGCGCCGCATCACCAGAGTGCGCGTGCATCCTCCCGCCGACCCCGAGGGTGAAGCCTGTGGTGCAGACAGCAGCCCCCGATGTTCGAGTACCGACCTTGTCTGAGCCCAGCCGAATAGAGAACGCGGCAGCACAGGCGGCAAACTGGATTGCCGCGCAGCCGTCCCGCCATCAGAACACAATCGCGCTGACCGCAGGCGCGCTGAGTGCGCTGGCGTTCGCGCCGCTGCACCTCTTCCCGTTGCTGCCGCTGGGCTTTGCCGTGCTTGTGTGGCTGCTGGACACCGCCGCCACAACCCGCCGGGCCGCAGCGCTGGGCTGGATCTTCGGCTTCGGGCAGTTCGCTG
>JAEZBH010000547.1 GCA_023427285.1 Pseudomonadota bacterium | reverse complement strand
CATGGGGGAGCTCCTCGCTATAAAAATTTGGAGAGTGGGGTCGGGGAAGTGGGCGGCCAATATTCTGGCCGCCCGTCACCAGCTTTGGTGAGTTGGAGCTTGTCTCCGATCAGACCAGCGTCATCTCGGCAGCTCTCAAGGTCTTTATTCGTGCAACTTTCGGTGCCGCAGGGTGTACGGCCCTGCGCGAAAGTCGGGTTAGAATTTCAGGCGCACGCCCGCACGCACCGTGCGGCCGATCAGATCGTAGAAATTGGCCGAGGAGCCGTACGGCGCACTGCCGATGCCCGGACCGCTGGCCACCACCGGCGGCGCCTTGTCGAGCAGGTTATCCACGACGACATAGAGCTCTGCGTTCTCAGACGTCTTCAGGCCCGCATAAACGTCCCAGTACAGCGCACCGTCGATGCGGTTGATATTGGTCGTCTGGTTCTCAGGCGTCGAGACCGGGCAATTGCTCTGGCATTCAACGCCGCCCACCATATAGACGCCCGAGCTGACGCCGCGGCCGGTCAGCGAGAGGGTCAGGCTGTCATCCCGATAGGTGCCGCTGACCATATACTGCCAGTCGCGCGTGCTGGTGCCGAGGCTCGAGTTGCGCACGCCCAGACCGTTGTCGGTTTCCGCCTTCAGGTAGTGGGTCGCCAGACCGCGCAGCGAGAGCGTACCGTTCAGGAAGTTGGTGGTGTAGCTCAGCTCGAAATCGATACCGCTTGCCCGCTGCGTTGCAAGGTTCACCGGCGTGACGTGAATTTCGCTGATGAGACCCTCCCCGTTGCGCTTGATCAGGTCGCACAGACCCGTATCGCCCCGGAAGCATTCGTTCAGGATCGTGCCTGCGCCAACCGTCGCCACGGCATCCTTCACGCGAATGTCGAAGTAGTCAGCCGAGAACGAGACGCCGGGCAGGAAGGCCGGTTGCAGCACCGCACCGAAGCCCAGCGAGTCCGCCTTTTCAGGGGCGAGGGTCGGGTTGCCCGAGCGGATCTCGAAGTAGGAAACCGGCTCGTTGTCGCGGAACGGATCGCTGATGAGGTAGGTGTTGGTCTGGCCTGCCGCATACAGCTCGGAGAAATTGCCCGCCCGAATATCGCGCGAACGGGTGGCGCGGAAGCGCACGCCATCCACCGGCTCGTAGTTGACGCCGACCTTCCAGGTCTGAACGAAGCCCGAGGTGCTGTAATCGGTGGCGCGGATGGCCGCGTTCACGCTCAGATCCTTGGCGAGGAAATTATCCTGCGCCAGCGGCACCAGCGTCTCGAAGAAGGCTTCGGTGACGTGGTACTTGCCGTTGATGGGCTTGTAGTTGCCCGCCCAGTAGGCGTTGGTCAGCGACAATTCGTCAACCTTGCTGCTCAGGCGCTCCCGGCGATGCTCGGCACCAAAGGCAACCGATACCGGGCCTGCCCAGGTGCTGAACGGCTCGCCGCTCATGCTGGCCGCAACGATATCCTGACGCAGGGTGCCGCGCAGCCAGTTGTCGCCAAGCACATAATTCTTGGCGGCCTGCGAGACCGTGCCAGTGCCCAGAATATTGTACGGCACGCACCCGTTGTTAGGATCGGTCAGGGTCGAGCGGCAGACGATGGAGCCGTCTTCGGCGCGAACCGCATCGATGCCCGCCCGATAACGCGCAGTGATGGTGGCGTTCGAGCCGTTGAAGATCTTGCTGATGTTGCGGTTGAGCGAAACATCCCAGCTCCAGTCCGAGCCCATAAGATCGGACGTGCCGTTCAGACCCAGCATATAGCGGAACTGGCTGCGGCGGGTGTCGGTCTGGATGCCGCCCAGGTCGGCGTTCCAGCTGCCGACGTTGAGCGTGGTCTCGCCCGCCTCGTCCATCCGCTGGCCGATTTCCTCCGGCAGGAAGGCGTTGTCGCGCTGAATGGTGATGCCGCCGAAGTTGAACTGCGGCGTCGAGCGCATGGAGGTGGAGGCGCGACCATAGGCGAACTGGCCGTAAAGGGTCACGTTGTCCGTCAGGTCGTAGCTGGCGCGGGCAAAGGTGCTGATGCGCGAGATGCGCGGGTCCATGTCCTGAATGCCCTGACCGAAGTCAGTGTAGCGCCAGTCGCCGCCAACCATGAACGGATCGAACGCGATGTCGCCCACATTCAGCTGGGCAGGCACGCCGCCCTCGCCGAAGTAGAGGCCCTTGAGCGGGCCAGAGGCCACGATCGCGCCCGGAGCGATGGTGGTAAAACCTGCCCCTTCCATCACCAGCCATTGCGGCTGGCCGTTGCCGTCTTCGTAGTTCGGGTTCTGAAAGCGCTTTGCGCCCGTGTACCAGTCGCGCGGCAGCCCCTTCAGGCCCGCGTTATAGGCGTGCTCGGCGCTGGCCATGAAATGGCCGCGGCCGCCCGCAAAATAGGTGCCGCCTGCAAGGCCGATGCGGTAATTTTCATCATCGCCCTCGGTGGTGATGCCGCTCTGAATGTCCGCCTTGATGCCGGTAAATTCATTATCGAGCACGAAGTTGACGACACCGCCAACCGCATCCGAGCCCCAAGCGGCCGATGCGCCGCCGGTCACCACGTCCACGCGCTTGATCAGCATGTTCGGCATGAAGTTGACGTCAACAAGGCCGGTGTTGATCGTCGAGACCGGCACGCGCTTGCCGTCCAGCAGAATGAGCGTGCGCTGTGCGCCCAGATTGCGCAGGTTCAGCGCGTTGATGCCCGTGCCGCCGTTGCTGATCTGACCCAGGTTGGTGCGCGGCGTCTGGCTGCCAGCCAGAGACGGCAGGCGGTTGACCAGGTCGGCAATGTTGTTGGGAGCAACCGTTCCGATTTCGGCTTCGCCCAGAACGGTGGTCGGGGTCGGAGCCTCAAAGCCGTCGCGCACAATGCGAGAGCCGGTCACGATGATATCGCCGGTGGCTCGCTCTTCGCTGGCCACAGACTCGTTTGCCTGCGCTGCGGCGGCCTGTGCAGCAGTGGCCACCAGAACCGTCGCCACGGCCCCCATCACGAGGCGGCTGCAGGTGTTTTGCAGCACACCCGACTTCAACCCGTTCAAACTACGCATATACCTCTACCCTAAGCCTTAGCGGACCCATTCAGACGCCGGATGATCTGCTCTGTGTGCTTCAGATACCCGACCGAAACTTTTCACGGCGGCATCCCTAGGCAGCATCTGCGACAGTTTTGTGAACTCCGTAATGAAATGAAGATTTTTTTGGAATATCCGCCTCACGCGGCGTTGCACATCCTCAAGCCAGAGAGCCGCTTTCGAGCAAAGCGCGATATGCTGCGCCAGACACGTGTAACCAGCCAAAACCTTGAGAAGCGGGCAAGATTCATGCCCGTAAGAAAGCGATCCGCTCTGATTTTTCCCTGACCGTCGTCCACCCTCGTTTTTATGCGAGGATGGACGACGGATGCGCTGCGGCCCGAGGGGACAATCGGCTTTACGGCGCCATCCACTCGCCGCCGTTGACGTCGAGAATCGCGCCGGTGACCATCCTGGTGTAGTCAGACACGAACATGAGCACGGTGCGCGCGCACTCTCCTTCGGGCGGGATCACACCCAGCGGAATCCGCGAGGCGACACCGGCAATGAAGTCCGCCTCGCTGCCGCCCGTTGCATCAACGATGCGCGTCACGGCCTGACGCACCGGCTCACCCCACAGCCAGCCCATGCGGGTGCAATTCACGCGGATATTGTATTTGCCCACATCCGCCGCGATCTGCCGGGACAGCGTTGCCATCGCCCCCTTGGCAACCGCATAGGAGATCGAGCCGCCCGGCAACGGCTTGAGCGACTGCATGGTCGCCACGTTGACGATTGCGCCGCCGCCCTGCGCCTTCATCGGCTCCAGCACGGCTTGCGCCATGCGGGCCGCGCCCAGTGCGCCAATATCAATCACCTGCCCCCAGCGCTCGATATCGCCATTCTCGAACAGGGCATCTTCACCGCCGACATAGGCGCTGTTAATCAGGCCATCGACCCGGCCAAAGGCCTCAACCGCCGCCGCAACCAGCGCATCGCAATCGGCGCGACGGGAGACGTCCGTTGATTTGCCGATGGCGTGCCCGCCAGCAGCGCGAATATCAGCCGCAACCCGGTCCAGAAATTCCTGATTGCGCGCAGCAAGAACCACCTTGGCCCCTTCCTGTGCGGCAATCTTTGCCATCGCCTGGCCCATGCCCGGACCCACGCCTGTGATGATGATAACCTTGTCCTGCAACAGCATCGCCTGAAGTCTCCCCGCTTTTTTGCTTTGAAATTGCGTCTTGAGCGATGGGCTACCCTTCCCCATCAAGACGGCTGGCACATCGTCCATTTCAATTAAGCGAGGCGAAGTTTCGCAAAAACCCTTCAAGCTCTGAAAAGAAATCAAGAATAGGGCGCGCTGTAGCTGGCCGCGCTAACCGTTGCCTGATGGGCATTCGCCTGAAAAACTTGCTGCCAGCAACTCTCTCGCCCTTGCAAGGTCTGAGGCGAATTCCAGGCGGGCTGCCGCCGCCTCCACGCTCGGCAGGCGAAGAATATGGCTCGGGTGCCAGGTGATGAGCACAGGCCCGGCATCCAGCGCACGCTCAACCGTACCGCGCCGACCGCTGAGCGGCTCCTTGTTTCCCGTCAGCGCATAAGCCGCGCTCGCCCCCAGAGCAATCGTCAGGCGGGGCCGGACAAAGCCGCGCTCGATCCCCAGCCACCAGCGGCAGTGATCGATCTCGCCCGCAGTTGGGTTCTGATGCAAACGCCGCTTGCCCCGCAACGTGAACTTGAAATGCTTGACGGCGTTGGTCAGCCACGCCTCGTCCGGCTGGAGGCCAACGTCGGCCATAGCCGCCCGAAGCAGCTGCCCTGCCGGGCCGATAAGGGGCTTGCCTTGCAGGTCCTCATGATCGCCCGGCGCTTCCCCCACGATCATCAGATCCGCCTCTGGATTGCCGTTGCCCCAAACCGTCTGCGTTGCGGCATGGCACAGGTCGCACCGCGCACAGCGGGCCGCCTGCTCTCGCGCCGCCTCAAGCGTTGCGGGCGGAGCATCGTCTGCGGCAATGCGCACCCGGGCGGTCACCTTGGCCGCAAAGGCCGGCGCTACCGTTGCGCCCGCCTCGGCCATGGCGCGCACGCGGCGCGGCGCATCGGCCAGCATCTCTGGAATAAGGCGCGTCTCGGGCAGGTTCTTCCAGTATTTCGCGGGCATTTCAGAGCGCATCGCCTGCACCTTGATCCGCGCCGGGTTGAAGATGTTGGCAAAATAGGTCTGCCAAAGCGCATGGCTGGCATCGGCTGGCAGGTCGGGACGCTCGGCGGGCGCAGAAAAATGCAGCGCCCCGTCGAACCGCGCCACGCCTTCCGGTGTTGCGATCAGCCAGTCCATGTCCGCGAACCGTTTGGCGAAGAACGGCGCTGCGGCCTGCAAAATTGGATACTCCGGTTCGAACCAGGCGGCGAACGAACGCCGCGCACCGCTGGCGGGCATCTCGTGAAACCTGACGAACGCGTGCATCTTGTGAATGTCGCGCCGCACCGCCTTTGCCATTCCCTCCAGCCGCGCAACCATCGCATCGGCCGGATTTTTGAGGAACCCACGGCTCTTCTGCAACCGCACCAAAGCCGCATACAGGAGCGCCCAACGCTCCGGGCTGGAATGGAAGCTGACCGTGCGGGCCAGATCCATAAATTCCTTTGTGGCGCTGACCGGATTGCTGCCCGGCGGCGGCAGGGGATCAGAGCCGAACAGATCCGGCGCGCCCCCCTCCTGCGCCCAGACAACCTGCTCTGGCGCAACACCCGCGCTGGCAAGGGTGCGGGCGGCGGCCCGCCACGCCTCGAAGCGGTCAAACCGGGGCAGGTCCACCCGAAACATCAGAACAGCGACATCTGCTCTGGCGCAGGCGCAAACCGCGCTCGCAATTCGGCAGTATCGAGGAGCCCGCCCGGATGCCAGTCCGGCAAAACGACAAACGCCTTCGCCTTTGACATGCTGGCCCCCATGCGCAGCAAATCAGCATAGCGCACCGGCCCGTTGCGGCGGGCGTCCAGAATACGACTGACGGTGCGCGTTCCAAACCCCGGCACGCGCAGCAAAAGCTCTTTTGAGGCAGAGGCAACGTCCACCGGAAATTGCCCCCGATTGGCCAGCGCCCAGGCGAGCTTGGGATCGATTTGCAGGTCCAGATTGCCATCCGGGCGCGCCGCACCGATTTCCGCAGCCTCGAACCCGTAAAAGCGCATCAGCCAATCCGCCTGATAAAGGCGGTGCTCCCGCAGCAGCGGCGGCTTGATGAGCGGCAAAGCCGATGAGGCATCCGGAATGGGGCTGAACGCCGAGTAGTAAACCCGTTTCAGATCATACCCGGCATAGAGGTTCGACGACGTTTGAAGAATTTCCGCATCCGTTGCGCCATCCGCGCCGACGATCATCTGGGTGGACTGGCCCGCCGGGGCGAACCGGGGCGGGCGCTTGCCCGTAAAACTCTGCTCCTTTGCTGCCTCGCGCGACAGGCGCACATCCGCCATCGCCGCGCGGATCGTCTCAGGCCGCTTCTCCGGGGCCAGCTGGTGCAAACTCCGGTCCCGCGCCAGCTCGATGTTGACCGAAAGCCGGTCGGCATAAAGTCCGGCCTCCGCCACCAGTTCCGGCGCGGCATCCGGAATTGTCTTGAGGTGAATGTAGCCCTTGAAGCCATGATCGATCCGCAGCATCCGCGCAATCCGCACGATGTCAGCCATGGTCTGATCCGGGCTCTTGATGATGCCCGAGGACAGGAACAAACCCTCGATCATGTTCCGGCGATAAAATTCCAGCGTCAGCCGCACCACCTCCTCCGGCGTGAAGCGCGCCCGCTCGACGTTGCTGCTCACACGATTGACGCAATACGCGCAGTCGTAGATGCAAAAATTCGTCATCAGGATTTTCAGGAGACTGATGCAGCGCCCGTCCGGCGTATAGGCATGACAGATCCCGCTCCCCCCTGCCGAGCCGATCCCGCCATCGCGAGAGTCGCGCCGCGCAGTGCCGCTCGACGCACAGGACGCGTCGTATTTGGCGGCATCGGATAAAATCGCAAGTTTTTGCTGAAGTGATCTCTGAGCCATGCCTCCCAATATGTACCGCGTTTGTTCCTGTCAAGCTTGCGGCGTTTACCGTGAAAGCGTTTGCTAAACAAACGTAATGGCAAAGGTGCAAGCAAACGCGCTGGCGCGCTCAACCCCCGTTTTTCACCGAAGCCAAGCCTGACCCATTTAGACTATTTTCCTACTTGAGAATGGGTTTCATTTTCATTATCACATTCCCCGACTCAAGAAAATCCGTCGCCGCCTTCCAACGGCGACAAGCACCACGCCGGGTCAGGGGAGGAACCAATGATGTACCGCTTGATGGTCGGGGCCGCCGTTCTTGCCATGACCCCCGCCGTCTCCCTCAGGGCGGCGGACGATGCCGCCGAGGCCGACCGGAGCGCCGACCGAAGCGCAATTGTCGTCACCGGCATTCGCATCACCGCCGAGCCAAGCGGGGCAACCACCCTGCCCATCAGCATTCTGGACACGCCCCAGTCCGTCACGGTCATCAACCGCGATTATCTCGACGCCTTTGCGCTCGACGAGGCCAATGACGCTTTGCGCCTCGTCACCGGCGTCAACGTTGAGAAGGTCGAGACCGACCGCACCTATTACAACGCCCGCGGCTTCGACATCAAAGCCGCCAAGGTTGATGGCCTCGGACTGCCAAGCCTTTTCGGGCTTGCAACCGCACAGCTCGACACCTCCGTGTTCGAGCGGATCGAGGTCATACGCGGTGCCAACGGCCTGCTCTCCGGCACCGGCAATCCATCCGGCACGATCAACTACCTGCGCAAGCGCCCGAGGGGCCAGCGCAAGGCATACGGCGAACTCAGCGCAGGGTCATGGAGCAAGGTGCGGGTTGAGGCGGATGTGGAAATACCGCTGGCAGGCAATGAAAGATGGTCCCTTCGTGCCTCCGGGGCCGCGCAGGACAACAATTCCTACCTGCGCGACTATGAGCAGCAACGCACCGCTCTTCAGGCCATTCTCGCTGGCGAACTGACGGACAGGCTGGCTCTGGTTGCCGGTTACACCCGGCAGGACACCTACGCAGACAGCCCGCTCTGGGGGGCGCTGCCCATGCTCTATACCGATGGCACCCCCACCGATTTTCCGCGCTCAACCTCCACCGCTCAGGACTGGTCCTACTGGAACACCCACGACAGCACCTATTTCGGCGAACTGCACTGGAGCATTGCCGAGACATGGACACTGGTCACGTCCCTCACCCGCAAGGAATTCACAGAACCATCCCGCCTGTTCTATATGTACGGAACGCCTGATCCCGTCACCGGCCAGGGCCTTTTCGGATTTCCCGCCCGCTATGACCAGCGCAATGACGGCTGGATTGCCGATGCGGAAATGATCGGCAAGTTTGAGGCGTTCGGGCAGGCGCACGACCTGACGATCGGCGCGCAATATGCGGACAGCGAGCTGACGTACCTGAGTTTTCCCGCCGATCCGCTTTCCCCGGCGTGGGGTGCGCTGCCGCCCTTGCCGAACTGGAGCGGACAGGAAGTGCCCCTTCCCGTCTTTGGCGCGCCCATGCGCTCATCAGACGTGGATTACCGCATCTGGCGAATTTACGGGGCGGCGCGGCTTTCGGTAACGGAAGCCCTGAAGCTGATCGGCGGCTTCAATTACATCGACGTCAAAGCCGACGGCAGCAGTTTCGATACGGATTACGGACGCCGCGAAAAAGAGCTCAGCCCCTATGTCGGCATCACTTACGAAATTGCGCCGCAGGTCAATCTCTACGCCAGCTACAGCGATGTGTTCGAGCCGCAGAGCGAAACCGGGGAAGACCTGACGCCACTGGGAGCCGCCAAGGGCGAAAGCCTTGAAGGCGGCATCAAGGGCAACTGGCTGAACGGGCAATTGTTCGCAGCGCTCGCCGTTTATTCTGCACAGCAATCGAATATTCCCGAGGTTGTCGGCTTCCAGCCGCCGTTCGGGACGCTCTATCGCGGCATCAAGGTCAAGAGCCGGGGCATTGAACTCGATCTGAGCGGCAAGCTGCGCCAAAACCTCATCATTCAGGGCGGCATCGCCCACCTGTTCTCGCTCGAAAACGATGAGGGCGAGCGGGTGCGCACCTATACACCCAGAACAACCGCCAATCTCTCGCTCCGTTGGCGGGTCGTCCCCCGGCTCACGCTGGGCACCGCCATTCGCTGGCAAGACAAAATCTCTCTGGAAACCGCATTCGGCACAATCCGGCAAGGCTCCTATGCAACGGTCCAACTGCTCGGGCGCTACGACATCAGCGAGCAGCTGGCGTTCTCGGTCAACATCGGAAATGCAACCAACCGGAAATATCTGAACAGCCTTTACTGGGAACAGGCTTATTACGCAGCGCCGCGCAATGTCACGGCGGCGCTCCAGTGGCGTATGTGAACCCGTCAAAAGTCAGCCCTGCCATCGGGCAGGACACCCTCCGATTGAAGCATGTTCGAGATGAGGTTGACGATCATGGCGCTACAGGATGCAAAAATTGCAGCACCGCTTCCAAAAGGTCTGCCCATTGAATTCAGCCTGTCCCGGCAGTTCTGGGTCATCCTGCATCGCTGGGCGGGGCTGACGCTGACCCTGTTTCTGGCGGTTGCCGGATTTACGGGCATTTTCCTGTCGTGGATCGATGAGCTGGAAGTCGCCACCGCACCAGATCTCCATTTGGCCGCGCCCCCGTCTCCCAATGCAAAGCCGCTGGACGTGCTGGCCCTTCGCGATCAGGTGTTGGCGCGCTATCCGGACGGAGCGGTCGATTTCGTGCCGCTCGACATCGAGCCGGGGCGCAGCCTGCGCTTTCACCTGCACTGGTATGATCCCGAGACGGGTCTGGAAAAGGAAGAAGGCCCCGGCTGGGATGATCTGTTTATCAACCCCTACACCGGCGAGGAACTTGGACGGCGCGAATGGGGAGACATCACGCAGGGCGTGAAAAATCTCATGCCGTTCCTGTACCGGCTTCACTACAGCTTTGCGCTTGATGAGCGGGGCATGATCATCTTCGGCATTGCCGCCCTCATCTGGTCCGTTGACTGCTTCGTGGGATTTTATCTGACATTTCCGGTTCGCAGGTCATTGCTGCCGGACCGCGCTCCAACGCCAAGCG
>JAEZBH010000545.1 GCA_023427285.1 Pseudomonadota bacterium | reverse complement strand
GGACATGGCTCAGACCCCAAAACCGCCGGAGACGGAAATCTGCTGGCCGGTGATGTAATTGGCCGCATCAGAGGCCAGGAACACGGCAGCAGCGCCAATATCTTCCGGCTTGCCCCAGCGCTTCAGGCACAGATTCTTCTGCACTTCGCGGGTCCAGGTTTCATCGAACACGCCTTGGCGAGAGAGTTCAAGGAACATGCCCGCCTCGATCACGCCCACCAGCACCGAATTTGCGCGAATATTGTAGCGGCCCTGCTCCTTGGCGATGCCGCGGATCAGCGCCTCGTTTGCCGCCTTGGGCGCAACCGACAGGCCGTCCAGCTCCGGCCACCACACGTCGCCGCCCGAGCCCAGATGCACGAACGAGCCGCCGCCATTTTCCCGAAAATGCGGGCTGGCAATCTTGGTGGCGGTGAAAAAGCCGAACACCTCGATTTCAAGCGCGCGGCGCCACTGCTCCTGCGTCACGTCCGACAGGTGAACCTTATCCACCAGCGGCCCCGCGCCCCACACCACCGTATGAATTCGGCCATGTTCCGCAACAGCGGCATCGAACGCCCGCTGCACGCTGGCCTCGTCCCGCACGTCAACCTGATAGGCCGTCGCCTTCACGCCCTTGGCCGCCAGTCTGGCGCGGGTCTCCTCGGCCACGTCCGCCTTTGAATTGTAGCAAATCGCCCCGGGCGAGCCTGCGGCGGCAAAACTCTCCGCCACGCCCTGGCCAATACCGCCGCTGCCACCGAATATCAGAGCCCCGCCCTTGGGAAACGTGCATTTCATTGTTGTTCTTCTCCAGAATTCCGCCCTCGCGGTGCGCCCGGCAAGGCCCGCGCACCACGCCTCGCCCGAATGTGTCATTCAGACCCGGGCCGAAACAAGAGGGGGCAAGCCCCTGCCCCCCGTCCTCATGCACTTGACAGCCCGATCAACCGAGATGGCCAGATCGCTAAGCCCCGCCCTCCCCAAAAAAACATCTCTATCGAAATGTTTTTATCTTCCACCGAGGCGCGGCCCGGCCTAATATGGCCCCAACAAAGAAAACCATGGGGGGAGAAGCGCGATGCGGATTGACGAACAGTCCCTTGCAAAATTCGGGGTTTCCGGCGTTATCGTTGAACTGATTGACCAGAAATATCCCAGCCCCAGCGAGGCGGTGATCGAGCAGCCGCTCCACACGATCGGGCTGGTTCACAGCCCCCGGCATGAGTTGTCGCGGGGTCGGTTCAACGCGGCGGACGGGCGCGCAGCGTTTGAGGATCTGGGCCGCGTGCTGTTCGTGCCCGCCAGTATTCCCCTGGAAGTGCTGTCCTCGGGCGGCGGGGCCAAAACCATCCGCTGCATGTTCGATGAGGCGTTCCTCTCCCGCTACATCAAGGACGTGGACCTGACGGACCAGATGCTGCTGTCCCGCTGCCTTGACGTCAAAAGCAAGTCGGTCAGCCAGACGCTCTACCGGCTGGGGCAGGAATTGCGCACGCCCGGCCTTGCCATGAGCGCCATGGTCGAGGCGCTGGGCATTACCCTTGCCATTGAGCTGGCCCGCTATTTTGCCGAAACGCCGAGAGAGGGCGAGCCCCATCGCGGCGGCCTGTCGCGCCGCCATCTCAACCTCATCACCGGCTATGTGGAAGGCATGGACCACAGCCCCTCGCTGTCGGAACTCAGCGAGCTCACCGGCCTCAGCATCCGCCACCTGACCCGCGCCTTCAAGCAAACGACCGGCCAGACCGTGTTTGCGTATATGGAATCCGTGCGCTTCGAAAAGGCCAAGGCCCTCCTCCTCTCCGGCCAGCATCAGGTGAAGGAAATCGCCCAGCGTCTCGGCTTTTCCTGCACCAGCAGCTTCTCGGTTGCGTTCCGCAAGCTGGCGGGCGTCTCGCCGCAGGAATATCAGCGCCAGCAACGCTCAAGCCGCATCCTGCTGCCGGACCAGATCACCCGGCATTAAATCTCGCGCAAAACCAGCCGCCCGGCCTGCGGCAGTCATTCCCTTGCCTGCCCGCGCGGCCGGCACTATGCCGTGGGCACTTGAACCGGATGGATGCCACGCTTGAACGGCCAGCCCGCACCGCCTGAAACCGAAGGCGGCAAATATTCCGAAATTCTGGAAGCCGCGGCAGACCTGTTCGCGGCTCACGGGTTCGATGGCGTCAGTTTCCGCGACATCACCGCCGTCACCGGCACCAAGCGCCCGCTCATTCTGTATCACTTCAAAAGCAAGGAAGAGCTCTGGCAGTGCGCCATGCGCCACATCGTCAAGGTGTTTGACGCCGCCATGAACGCCTGTCCTGTGCCGGGGCCGGAGGCGAGCGACCGCGAGCGCATCGAGAACGTGCTGCGCAATTTCCTTGTCGCCCTCGGCAAGGTGCCCCAGTTCGGGCAGGTGCTGCTGCGCGAGGGCGTGGCGGAAGGCCCCCGGCTGGACTGGATCATCCGCAATTTCGTGCCTGCCGTCACCGTTCACTTCCGGCTGTCGGATCAGGCGCTGAACGAGCGCACGCGCCAGACGATGGTGCGCCACGTGGTTCTGGGCAGCACCCTGTTTGCAACCGCGCTTGCCCCCCTGCTGGAAGGCTCGCTTGCCGTTGCATCCCGGCAGGAGAGCGCCGGGCTTTACCCCTTGAGCGAACAGCGGCGCGAAGAGCTGATCGCCATTCTCACCAACCTCATTCTCGGCTGATCCCTGCCC
>JAEZBH010000505.1 GCA_023427285.1 Pseudomonadota bacterium | reverse complement strand
GAACCGCGCTGTGCCGCCATGCAAGCATTTCGAGGAATGCGGCGGCTGCACGCTCCAGCACCTTGCGCCTGACCTGTACCGCACCTGGCTGAGCGATCGCATCCTGATGGCGCTGTCGCAGCACGACATCACCGTGCCGCCGGAGAATATCGCCAGCCCCCATGTCAGCCCGCCGCAAACCCGCCGCCGCGCCACCTTCCGCGCCACGCGCAAGGGCAAGCAGGTGGAACTCGGCTTCAATGTGGAGCGTGCGCACAAGCTGGTGGATCTTGCAGAATGCCACGTGCTGCACCCGGACCTGTTCCGGCTGCTTGCGCCCTTGCGCGGGCTGCTGGCGCGTGAGTTGACCGACGGCCACGCGGCAAGCGTTGCCATGACGCTGACTGATGCGGGCGTTGACGTGACGCTGGGCGGCCTCAAGCGCAAGGGTTTGCAACAGGACGAGGCGCTGACCCGGTTTGCTGAAGACAACGATCTGGCCCGGCTGTCTTTCGATACGGGTGTTGGTCTTGACGTCATCATCGAGCGGCGCGCACCGATCATCCACTTCGGCGGCGTGCCGGTCCGCCTGCCAGCAGGGGCGTTCCTGCAAGCCACGCCCGATGGCGAGGCGGCGCTGCAAGCCGCCGTGCTCGAGTCCGTCGGGCCGAAGGCGAAGAACGTGGCAGACCTGTTTGCAGGTCTTGGCACCTTTGCCCTGCCGCTTTCTGCCACGGCCAAGGTGCTGGCGTCTGACGCGGGCAAGGTCAGCCTCGATCAGCTCCAGCGCGCCGCCAACGAGGCAATGCGCCCGGTCAAGGTGGAGCACCGCGATCTGTTCCGCCGCCCGTTCACCGCGCTTGAGCTCAAGAAGTTCGATGCCGTCGTGATCGACCCGCCGCGCGCCGGTGCGGTGGCGCAATGCACGCAAATCGCCCAGTCGGCGGTGCCGGTGGTGGTGGCTGTTTCCTGCAATCCCAACACCTTTGCGCGGGATGCGCGTTTACTCCTCGATGGAGGCTACCGGCTGGAGCGCCTGTGGCCGGTGGGCCAGTTCCTGTGGTCCGCCCATGTCGAGCTGGTGGCCCGCTTTACGCGCGGCTGACGGCTTGCGCGGCGCTCCGCCTTGAACAGGAGGAGGAGCGCACATGACCGGATGGATGATGGTTCGCCTGGAGCAGGGGCGCACAGCAGATGCGCCTGAAGGCGATCCGGGTCATGCCTATATTCTCCACGTTGTACTGGATGCGGATGGCTTTCTGGATGAAGAAGCCATCGGCGCGGATCCTCGCCGCGCCACCGTTGTCCGCTACAAGCCGGGGGAGGCGGACGACCACGGCTGGCTCACCCGCATGTCGGATCGCAGCTGGGGCATCTCCTACGAGCCCGGCGAAGAAGATGACGAGCCGATTTTCCGGCTGGACCTTCATAAGATCGTCGAGGGCGACTACGTGACCATCAGGGACCACACGACGGGCGAGGCCCAGCCGTTTCGCATAGTCTCCTGTCGTCCCGTCAGCTGACGGGAATTGCGCAAAGCGCAAGGAACCTTGGCCATACATCCGTCGTTCAGGTTTTCGGCTTTTATAATGCCTGTGCCGATGAGACGGCCTCCGAGACGCTATCGCAGGCGTCTTGCGTGCTCATCGGTCAGTAAAGAGGGGGGACGGGTTCTCACGTCTTTCCATGTTTTTTGGCGTCGCTGGCGCGCCTGCCGCGCCGAACCGGGAGAAGAAAATCATGGCTTATTCTGCTGGCAACAGCCGTCACGCTGCCGCGCAAGCAAATGGTTCCCGGTCAAATGGTTCCCGGCGTAATCCTCTCTCTTCCGATCGCTCGGAAATGCTGGAGCAACTGGGGCTTCACCCCTCAGCGCAGGTGGATGGCCTCATGACGATTTTCCGCTGTGCCTCCAACACATCCGCCTTGCGGCCTCGCAAGCTGGAATCCCTGCTGCGGGCAAAGCGCGACAACCAGACGGCAACAAGGCGTTGATTTAAAAAGACCGGCTAGCCGCTGGTTGATTTTTCGAGGCGCCCGGTCAAATGCCGGGCGTTTGCATATTCAGGCATCAACCGGCGGACGTAGCCATGACCGACCTTCGCGAGGCCAGCATTCTCGCCTTTTTCGCGCAGTTGCCCCGCCAGTCACCCGGCAGCGCGGCGCAAACGGCCAAGGCGCTCGCGCTGCTGCCGGAGTTGCCGCAAAACGCGAGCGTGGCGGACCTTGGCTGCGGAACAGGCGCTGCAACGCTGGTTCTGGCCGAGCGTTTGCGCACCCCTGTTCTGGCCGTGGATCAGACCCCTGAGTTCCTTGAGAAGCTGAACCAGTCCGCCATTGAGCGTGGACTGGGGGAACTGGTCGAGGCGGTGGTGGGAGACATCGCCAATCCGCCCGTGCCGGATGGCGCGCTTGATCTGCTGTGGAGCGAGGGGGCGGCCTATATCCTCGGCTTCGATGCCGCGCTTGCGCGCTGGCGCAGCCTGCTCAAGCCCACCGGCTTTGCCGTGGTGTCTGAGTGCTCATGGCTGGTGCCCCACCCCGGCATCAAGGCCCGCACCTTCTGGTACGCGGCTTACCCCTCCATGCGCACGGTGCTCGAAAACATCGAGCGGGCAGAGGGGGTGGGAGGCTATGAGCTGCTGTACACCCATGTTCTGCCGCCCGAGTGCTGGGCGGCTTACGCCCAAAGCCTTGAGCGGGCGCTTGCGGAACTGGAGGCGCGCGGCGAGACGCTTGAGCGGGAGGTCATGCAGGCGCTGCGCAAGGAAATCGAGCTGTTCCGCGATACCCGAGAAGAGTTCAGCTACGTCTACTACATTCTGGCGCGGCGGTAGCGGGTTGAAGCGTAGCGCTTCGTTTGTTGGTTCCATTCGTTTATGACGTGTGGTGAAGCGAAAATGCGAAAGGGCTGCGCATGAGCGAACTTGCCGGAGATCAAGCGCAACTGGATGCGGTCTATGCCGTTGTTCGGCGGCTGGTGGCGGACGTTCTGCCTCATCCGGACGACCTGGACCCGACAGAGCCTCTGGTGACCGTTGCGGGCCTCAAGCTGCCCGAACTGGACGAGGTGTATTTCTCTGCCCTTCAGGAGTTGGGCCGCCGCCCGCCGCTGGATGAGAGCGAGGTTCATGTCCCGGTCAACCTGAACGATCCGACGCTTGATGAACTGGCGCGCCACATCGCTTTCAATTGCCCGCAAATGAGCGAGGAAGAACAGCGGGATGTGCTGAGGCCGGACCCCAGCGTGACCACGCAAGGCGATACCGGGCTTGAGGCTGCTGCCGAGGAAAACGCCGGGCCGCCGCGCAATCGGGGCCTGCTTGGTATTGTCGTGCTGATGGCCATCGTCGCCATCATCGCCGCTGCAATGCTGGCGATGATGCGCTGAGGGTTTCAGGGTTCCTGATCTTCCAGAGCCGCCGTTTCCCTGGAGCGCAGGTGTTCCAGCAGCGCATCGGGCCGGTCGGTATGAATGGCGCTGCGGCCCGTGCGGATGTAACGATCCCACGTTGAAGGCGTGTCCCGCTTTCCCGTCAGGGTGACGGACCAGATCCGGCCGCCTTGCGCATAGATGCGGGCGAATGCCGTGTTGGCATCCCGCATGTGCCGCCAGTTGGCAGAGATGGCGAACGGCGTTGCGCCGTTGGGCAGCCGCAGGCGGAGCCGTGAGCTGTCCTGCTCGGTCAGAGCCAGCCGCCAGCGCACGTCCAGCCGCGGATCAAACCCCGTGTCCGTTGCAAGCACGACATGCCCGGTGCGGTCATATCGTTGCAGGAAGTCCATCACCTGTCGGGGGCTGTCCTTGATGTCGAGTTCCACCAGAATGCGCCCGTCCGCTTCCCTCAGGGCCTCTTCCAGCGTTGGAATCCGGTAGGGGGTGATGGGGGCCCTCTTGCCGCCCCGCCCCGCTTTCAGGCGATGCCTGCCAAGTTCGGCATAGGTCATCCGGCTCACCTGGCCCGTGCCATCGGTTGTGCGGTCAATGGTCGGGTCATGCATCAGCACCAGAACGCCGTCTCGCGTGGCGCGCACATCCATTTCGGCAATGTCCACGCC
>JAEZBH010000470.1 GCA_023427285.1 Pseudomonadota bacterium | reverse complement strand
TGGTATAATGGCACTAAAGGCTATGGCTTTATTCAGCCGGAAGAGGGCGGCGCGGACGTTTTCGTTCACGCGACTGCCGTTGAGCGCGCAGGTATGCGCAGCCTGGTTGAAGGCCAGCGGATTGAATTTGAAGTGCAGACCGACCCGCGCTCGCGCAAGTCGTCTGCCGTCAATCTGGTAGCAGCCGACTAATTCGGCTTGCCTGCCATGCGGGCCGGGTTTCCCGGCTTGCGGCAATGCGGGCGGCCCTCGGGTCGCCCCTTCTTGACGCCGCCGTGCGTTTCACGGCGGCGAATTTTTCTCGGCCACAAGCCGTTCAAGGCGTTTGTAGTGAAAGGAGAGTCCGGCCATGGCCAAAGAAGAAATGATTCCCTTCGAGGGCGTTGTGCTGGAGGTTCTTCCTGACGCCCGTTTCCGGGTGCAGCTTGAGTCTGGTCACACCATCATTGCCTATACCGCAGGCAAGATGAAGAAGAACCGCATTAAGACCCTCGCCGGCGACCGCGTGACGGTTGAAATGTCGCCGTACGATCTGGAGAAGGGTCGTCTGATTTACCGTCACAAGGATACCAGCGCCCCCATGGGTCCGCGTCCGCCGATGCGTGGTGGTCCGCGTCGTCGTTAATCGCGGCTGTGCTCGATCACAGCTGTCGTTGATCGCGGCAGTTTGTGCGCGGTGCGATGGATGCGATGATGTTCGCGGGGGTCGGTGACCCCTGCCTCTCCAGTCCACACAGAATCCACGCCATTTCCCCTTGAGAGACGGCACCGGGTTCGCGCTTCCCGGCAAACTGTTCCGAAAACGCAAAGGTGGGGCTCAGTTGTCCTTGCCTTTCAAAGGGGCGGCGTGTATAGCCCCGTCCTTCGAGTGGGAATGCCCGGCTCATATGGGCTGCCGTGGCGTTCCGGAATGCAACCGGAGCGGTTTTGTAACCGCATAAGGAGGTAGGCAAAATGCCCAAGCTGAAGACGAAGAGCGGCGTTAAGAAACGCTTCAAGCTCACCGCCACCGGCAAGATCAAGCACGGCCAGGTCGGTAAGCGCCACGGCATGATCAAGCGCACGCCGAAGCAGATCCGTCAGAACCGCGGCACCGCGGTGATTTCGGAAGCGAGCGCACGCACGATCAAAAAGTGGGCGCCCTACGGGCTCGCATAAGGCTAGCGAAGGAGATCTGTCATGGCACGTGTGAAGAGGGGCGTTACCGCCCGCGCTCGCCACAAGCGGGTTCTTGAACAGGCGAAGGGCTATTACGGCCGTCGCAAAAATACCATTAAGGTTGCTCGTCAGGCCGTCGAAAAGGCCGGCCAGTACGCCTACCGCGACCGCAAGGCCAAGAAGCGCAACTTCCGCGCTCTGTGGATCCAGCGCATCAACGCTGGTTGCCGCGAACTCGGCTTCACCTATGGTCAGTTCATCAACGGCCTGAACAAGGCTGGCATCGAACTGGACCGCAAGGTTCTGGCCGATATCGCAGTGCGCGAGCCGGAGAGCTTCAAGGCTCTGGTTCAGAAGGCACAGGCCGCTCTGGCCTAAACCTTCCGATCTACCGGATTTGCAAAAGGGGTCTCGAAAGAGGCCCCTTTTGTGTTTTTGGGCGTCTCTTGCCCTGAGGGCGATCTGCAATCAGCAAACATTCCGCCCATAGTCTTGAATCCTGCGCCTGCGTGTTTGCGCTTTAGGGCGCTTTTGCCTTATGGAGAGCGCTTCGACGGGCGGGGCAACGCGCTCGGGATCAAGCTTCATCGCTTCGGCAGGAATTCAATGACCGATATTACAGCATTGGAAGCGGAACTGACGGCTGCCATTGGCGCTGCCGCGACGCTTCAGGACATTGAAGACGTGCGGGTGAAGGCGCTCGGAAAGTCGGGCAGCATCACCGCGCTTCTGAAAACCCTCGGCAAGCTCTCGCCAGAAGAGCGGCAGGAAAAGGGCCCGCAGTTCAACGGCCTGCGCGAGCGCGTGACCAACCTCTTGGCTGATCGCAAGGCCGAGATGGAAGAGGCGGCGCTGAACGCCCGCCTTGCCAGCGAGCGCAGCGACGTGACCCTGATGCCGGTGGCCGCGCCCAAGGGCAGCATCCACCCGATTTCGCAGGTGATGGACGAGCTGACCGAGATCTTTGCTGATCTGGGCTTTGCAGTGGCCGAAGGTCCGGAGATCGAGACCGACTGGCACAACTTCACCGCGCTGAACATTCCGCCGGAGCATCCGGCCCGCGCCATGCACGACACCTTACTTCCCCGAGGACGAGAAGGGCGACCGGATGGTGCTGCGCACGCACACCTCGCCGGTGCAGGTGCGCACGATGGTCGATGTGGCCGAGCAGCTGAAGGCCGGCAAGCTGAAGGCTGATGGTGGCGAAGACATCATCCGTATCATCGCGCCGGGCCGTGTGTATCGCTCTGACTCCGACGCCACCCACACCCCGATGTTCCATCAGGTGGAAGCTCTGGTGATCGGCAAGGGCATCCACATGGGTCATCTGAAGTGGACGCTGGAGACCTTCGTGAAGGCCTTCTTCGAGGTGAACGGCGTGACCATGCGCTTCCGCCCGAGCTATTTCCCCTTCACCGAGCCCTCGGCAGAGGTGGACGTGCAGTGCCAGTGGGGCAATGGCGAGCTGAAGGTGGGCCAAGGCACCGACTGGCTGGAGATTCTGGGCTGCGGCATGGTCAATGACCGCGTGCTGGAATACTGCGGCCTTGACCCGAAAGAGTGGCAGGGCTTCGCGTTCGGCTGCGGCATCGACCGCCTCGCCATGCTCAAGTACGGCATGACCGACCTGCGCGCCTTCTTCGACGCAGACCTTCGCTGGCTCAAGCACTACGGCTTCAGTTTCCTTGACGTCCCGACTCTGTCGGGAGGAGTAGGCGCATGAAATTCACCCTTTCGTGGCTGAAAGACCACCTGGACACCACGGCTTCGCTCGACGAGATCACCACCGCCCTCGTGCGGCTGGGCCTGGAAGTGGAAGGCGTTGAAAACCCGGCCGACAAGCTGGCACCGTTCGTCATCGCCCACATTCTGGAAGCCGAGAAGCACCCGAACGCGGACAAGCTGCGCGTGTGCAAGGTGGACATCGGGCAGGGCGAGCCCGTGCAGGTTGTGTGCGGTGCGCCGAACGCCCGTGCTGGCATGAAGGCCGTGTTCGGCCCGCCGGGCGCTTATGTGCCGGGGCTGGACGTAACCTTGAAGCTGTCCGCCATTCGCGGCGTTGAGAGCGGCGGCATGATGTGCTCGGGCCGCGAGCTTGAGCTTTCCGAAGACAGCGACGGCATTCTCGACCTGCCCGCAGACGCGCCGGTCGGCACGCCCTATGCTAAGTGGCTGGGCATTGACGATCCGGTCATCGAGATCGCCATCACCCCGAACCGTCAGGATTGCCTTGGCGTGGCCGGTGTCGCCCGCGATCTGGCGGCCGCTGGCCTTGGCACGCTCAAAACCCCGGCTGTGGAAGCGGTTGCGGGCGCGTTTGAGAACCCGGTGCCGATCCGCGTGGAAGACGCCGAAGGCTGCCCTGTGTTCCTCGGTCGCCTCGTGCGGGGCGTGAAGAACGGGTCGTCGCCCGAATGGCTGTCGCGCCGCCTGAATGCCATCGGCCAGCGCCCGATTTAGGCGCTGGTGGATATCACCCAGTACATCATGATCGACCGGGGCCGTCCGCTCCACGTCTATGACCTTGCCAAGCTGACGGGCGGGCTGACCGCACGTTCGGCCAAGCCGGGCGAGGAGTTGCTGGCGCTGAACGGCAAGACCTACGCGCTCGATGAGGGCATGGTCGTCATCGCTGACGATGCGAAGGCGCATGGCTTTGGCGGCATCATGGGCGGCGAGGAGTCGGGCTGCACGGAGACGACGACCGACGTTGTGATCGAGTGCGCGGCGTTCGACCCCATTCGCATCGGTGTGACCGGCCGCAAGCTCGGCCTGACCTCTGACGCGCGTGCGCGCTTCGAGCGCGGTATCGACCCGGCGTTCATCGAACCGGGCATGGAACTGGCCACCCGCATGGTGCTGGACATCTGCGGCGGCGAGGCATCGACCGTCACCAAGGCAGGCGACGTGCCGGTGTTCAACAAGACGGTGACCTACCTGCCGTCTCGCACTGCAACGCTTGGCGGCGTGCCGGTGGAGGAAAGCGAGCAGGAAGCCGTGCTCACCCGCCTCGGCTTCACTGTGGAAGCCAAGGGCGCTGAGGGCTGGACCATCCGAGTTCCCTCGTGGCGCAAGGATGTGGACGCCTCTGCGGACATCGTCGAGGAAGTGCTGCGTCTGGTGGGGTACGACAAGATCCCGTCCACTCCGCTGCCGCGCGCAGAAGGCGTTGCCCGCCCGACCGCAACCGCTGCCCAGCTGCGCCAGCGCCGCGCCCGCCGCGCCGCGGCCAGCCGCGGTTTTCAGGAAGCGGTGACGTGGAGCTTCATCAGCCCGGCCGACGCCGCGCCGTTCGGCGGCGGCGTGTTCACGCTGGACAACCCGATCTCGGCGGATCTGGCGGTCATGCGACCCAGCCTGCTGCCGGGCCTGATCGCGGCCAGCGGTCGCAACAAGGCGCGTGGTGCCACCTCCATTCGCCTGTTTGAGGTTGGCAAGCGCTACCTGACGGAGGGCGAGCGTCCGACGCTGGCCCTTGTCGCTACCGGTGAAAAGCAGGGTCGCCACTGGGGGGCTAAAGCTGCGGGCTTCGACGTGTACGACGCCAAGGCCGAGGCGCTGGCCGTTCTGGAAGCCGCCGGTGCGCCGGTCGATCGCCTTCAGGTGACCGTCGATGCGCCGTCGTGGTTCCACCCTGGCCGCTCGGGCACGCTGCGCCTTGACCCGCGCAACCCGATCGCCCACTTCGGCGAGCTTCACCCGAAGGTCGCCAAGGCGCTGGACATCAAGGGCACCGTGGTTGCCGTCGAAATCTACCTTGATGCCATCCCGAGCCCCAAGGCCGTAAAGCGGGCCCGCGCCAAATACGCGCCGTCTGACCTGATGCCGGTCTCCCGCGACTTCGCCTTCGTCGTGAAGGACGATGTGGAAGCCGGCAAGCTGGTGCAGGCCGTGCGCGGCGCGGAAAAGCAGGCGATCACCAACGTTGAAGTATTCGACGTGTTCGCAGGCCAAGGCGTGGAAGACGGCCACAAGT
This sequence comes from Pseudomonadota bacterium, assembly GCA_023427285.1. Taxonomy (GTDB): domain Bacteria; phylum Pseudomonadota; class Alphaproteobacteria; order Sphingomonadales; family Sphingomonadaceae; genus Pedomonas. The sequence goes on along the minus strand of JAEZBH010000470.1, from coordinate 265 downwards.
CTGTCGCGCTCGCTGTCACGCTGCAACCGGGCGTTGCCAGCTTCACCGATGCCGATCTGGAAGCCATCTCGGCGAAGATCGTCGCCGCCGCTGGCAAGGTGGGTGCGACGCTGCGGGCGTGATCTAACCCTTCGGGTTTGAACGTTAAGGGGGTCTGTAACCCCCTTAACAATCCCCCTGAAGTTTAAAAGGGCCGTGTCCTTCACAAAGGGGCGCGGCCCTTTTTTGTTGATAATTGATAGGGGCGAGCCGGTTCGATCTGGTG
>JAEZBH010000446.1 GCA_023427285.1 Pseudomonadota bacterium | reverse complement strand
CTTGACCAGCTGATCGATCGCGACAAGCTCAAGTCCATGACCCGCACGATCAAGCTCTCTGAGGTGACTGCGCTTGCGCCGGAGTTTCTGGCTGGTCGGGTTCGAGGCCGGGTGGTGGTGGAGATGGGATAGCGAAGCGAGACGCGACTGCCCATTTTTTAAGCAAACAGTATTCCCATATTTAAAGTCAGTGACTTAACGGTGTTATGCTTGCTCAGTTGACATGGTTATCCACAGTTGTTGTGGACAAATCCACTGCGGATTGGCTGGCCCCCGCCGCGTCACTGGCGCACTCCTGAACCTCTCGCCTACTGGGGCGTTGGCGATGCCATCGGTTTCAATGGGAGGCGGTGTGCGGCATCTGTCCATAGATCTGAATGGGGTGGATGTCTTCTATCGGGAGGCGGGGCGGCCAGATGCGCCTGCGCTGTTGCTGCCCCATGGTTATCCGTGCTCATCCTACCAATTCCGTAATTTGATGCCGCGGCTGGCGGATCGCTGGCGGCTGGTTGCGCCGGATTTTCCGGGATGCGGCTACAGCGGTACGCCTGAAGGCTTCGCCTACGATTTTGACGGTTATGCCGCTTTCCTTGAGGGCTTTGCTGATTGGCTGGGTCTAGAGCGTTTTGTGCTCTATCTGCATGATTTCGGCTCGCAGATCGGGCTGCGTCTGGCGATCAGGCAGCCTGAGCGCATTGTGGCTCTGATTATTCAGAACGGGGATATTTACGAGGATCAATTCGGCCCTCGCTATGTGCCTTTACAGAACTACTTCGCGAATCCGGGCGTGGAGGCGCGCGCCAGGCTGGCCGAGGCGGTTAGCGAGGAGGGATATAAGGACGAGTTCCTGAACGACGTGCGCCCGGACCTTGCCGCTCGCATTCCGCCCGACCTTTGGAAGCTGCACTGGGCGCTGACAACCCCGCGCCGCCGGGAGATTTATGTGGATGTGATCGCCGGGCTGAAGGAGAACCTCGACTGGTTTCCTCGCTATCAGGCATATTTGCGTGAGCATCAGCCGCCTACGCTCATCCTCTGGGGTCCACAGGATGGCTACATGCCCGCCGGCGCAGCCCATGCGTACCTGCGTGATCTGCCAGATGCTCAACTGCACCTGCTCGACGGGGGGCACTGGCTGCTGGAGACGGCCCTCGACGAAGCGACATGCCTAATCCGCGATTTCCTTGCGCAGTTTGATGGCGAAGGTCTTGCAACCTGACCGAAGCGCTACCCTCTTACGCAATGCGCGGGGCGAGCAAGGCCATGAGCCGTTCGCAGCCCTTGCCGTCTTCTTCGTCGAAGCGGGCGGGAGAGGGGCTGTCGAGGTCGAGCACGCCGATGATGCGGCCCGCGTGCGTGATCGGCACCACCAGTTCGCTGCGCGAGGCGCTGTCGCACGCAATGTGTCCGGGGAAGGCGTGCACGTCCGGCACAAGCTGGGTGGCGTTTTCAGCAACCGCCGTGCCGCAGACGCCCTTGCCGATGTTGATGCGGATGCAGGCCGGGCGGCCCATGAACGGCCCGAGCACCAGCACGCCATCGATCAGCCGGTAGAACCCGGCCCAGTTGAGATCGGGCAGGCTGTTGAAGATCAGCGAGGCGGCGTTGGCCATGTTGGCGATGGGGTCCGGCTCGCCGCCAGTCAGGCCGTCGAGCTGGGTCAGCAGCTCTGCGTAGCTTTCGGTCTTGTTTGTGCTCAGGGCTTTGACTTCAAACATGCCGTTTCCCATCGGTTGCGGTTACGATCCGAACCGCAAATACGATGGCGGGCCACGGCCCCGCAAGCGCGGCGCGACAGGCCGTGACGCGACAGAAACCGAACGGAGCGTTTAGCCCGGCTGCTTGGCCATCTTGCGCGGGTTGATGCCCGCAGCCACCAGAACCTGCTCGGCAGCCTGATTCTTCGGCAGCGAGCGGAACTTCTGCACCTCGGCCTTGAAGCGGGCGAGTTCCGAGCCGCGCAGGGACGTGCCGGTGGGAATGGCAGTGCCTGCCGGGTTGATAGCCTTGCCGCCCTTGTGGATTTCGTAGTGCAGGTGCGGGCCGGAGGACAGGCCGGTCGAGCCGACGTACCCGATGACCTCGCCTTGCCCGACCTTCACGCCGCGGCGAATGCCGGCCTTGAAGCCCTTCATGTGGGCATAGGCGGTCTCATAGCCGTTGGCGTGGCGAATCTTGACGTAGTTGCCGTAGCCGCCGTGACGGCCCGCGAACACCACCGTGCCCGAGCCTGCCGCCATGATCGGCGTGCCGGTGGGAGCGGCGAAGTCCATGCCGTTGTGCATGCGGGTATAACCCAGCACCGGGTGACGGCGAGAGCCGAACTGCGAGGAAATGCGCGCGCCATCAACCGGCGTGCGCATCAGCAGCTTCTGGATGGAACCGCCATCCGGGTGGAAGAACTGGCCGCGCTCGCCCTTGGGCTGGAACCAGGTCAGCTCCACGTCCTTGTGCTTGCCGCTGCGCTCAAGGCGGGCATAGAGCAGACGCCCGATTTTCTCTTCGCCGGTTTCAGCCACTTCGCGCTCATACACGAAGCTGAAGCGATCGCTGGATTTGACTTCGCGGGCAAAGTCCACGCCGAAGGACAGCGCCTTGATGTATTGGGAGACGATGCTGGAGGGCACGCCCAGCCTGCGGGCCGAGACGTACATGCTGCTGCCAACTTCGCCCTCGACGCGGGCCGGGGCCCTCACCACCTTGATGTCGAGAGACTTGGCCATGAAGTCTCCGCCGACGCGGGCGACCTGAACGTGCTGGTCGAACGAGGGGCGGAACGAAAGCATTTCAAGCGGGCGCGGCTCCTTGCTGGAGACGCGGCGGCCAAGGGTCATCTGAAGGGTGGCGCCGCGCGGCGGGTCCTTCAATTCAGCTGCGGGGCCGACAGCCTCTGCGATCTTGCGGGCATCGGCGCGGGAGACGCCCGCGCGGCGCAGAATCGTCTCAAGCGAGCCGCTGCGTGCCAGCGGCACTTCCTTCTGCACGATCTCTGGTTCGGGCTCGGAGGCGATCGTCTTGGCGATCGGCAGCATCGGCACGCGCTCGCCGGTCTGAGCGCCGGACATCAGCGGCCCGATGACGGACGGCTGATAGGCTTCGATCTGTTCGGCGGTGACAATGGCAGCGGAAGTGGTTGCGGGCAGGGGATGAATCGGATTGGTGAAGACCAGCCAGCTCGCGGCGGTCAGCAAACCGCCGAGAGTTACGAGACCGCGCCACCAGCGCAGGGAACCGATCTGATGGCCAAGATCAACGGCCAGATCAAATTCGCCTACTTCAAATGGTGCGGAGCCAACAGTATCCGTTTCGCTTTGTGCAAGCGCTACGAGGCCCGTTTTCAGCAAACCCCAGTCTCCCTGAGTCCCTGCACGACTCACCCGCCCGTTCTTTAGAGACAGGTAATCTAAACACGACAGCTGTGAAAACTGTCCCGCTTGAGTGCGCTTGTCAACCAATTGCCAAGCTGAAAGAGGCGGAAAATCTAAACATTGAAAGTGGACAAATTCTTAACGCTGCGTTTGTCACACGATATTCGGATTTTGATACGGCGAGATGCACAATATCTTTGCCCAGCGGCCCTTGCATTGCGATTGGGGGGGTATCAGATTCCAAAGAGACATGGGTGCAATGGGTTCGAACAAGGTAACGGCCGTCCTGGGGCCGACTAACACCGGGAAAACCCATCTGGCGGTTGAGCGTCTGTGCGCCCATTCCTCTGGTATGATTGGCTTTCCGCTGCGTCTGCTTGCCCGCGAGGTCTATGACCGGGTGGTCAGCATCAAGGGTGCGGATCAAGTCGCCCTGATTACCGGCGAAGAGCGAATCGTTCCCCCCAACGCCCGCTACTTCCTCTGCACCGCCGAATCGATGCCGCTGGACAAGGATGTCTCCTTCCTGGCGCTCGACGAGGCGCAGCTGGGCGCGGACGATGAGCGCGGCCACATCTTCACGGACCGCATATTGCGGGCGCGAGGCCGCGATGAGACCATGATTCTCGGCTCGGACGCGCTGCGTCCGCTGATTCACAAGCTGCTGCCGGATGCGGAGGTCATTTCGCGTCCGCGCTTCTCCACCCTGTCTTACGCGGCCCCAAAGAAGCTTTCGCGCCTGCCCAAGCGCAGCGCGATCGTCGCCTTCTCGGCGGATCAGGTTTACGCCATCGGCGAGATGCTGCGCCGTCAGCGCGGCGGCGTGGCTGTGGTGATGGGCTCGCTCTCCCCCCGCACCCGCAACGCGCAGGTGGGCATGTATCAGTCGGGCGAGGTGGACTATCTGGTGGCGACGGACGCCATCGGCATGGGCCTCAACATGGATATCCAGCACGTGGCGTTCGCCGGGCTGCACAAGTTCGACGGCAAGCGCCACCGCCGCTTGACGCCCGCCGAAATGGCCCAGATCGCGGGCCGTGCCGGGCGGCACCAGCGGGACGGCACCTTCGGCGCGGTTCAGTTCGGCGCAGACGAGCGCAAGGGGCTGACGCCCGAAGAGGTCGTCGCCATCGAAAATCACACGTTCGCTCCGCTGGAGCGGCTGATTTGGCGCAACGCCAACCTCGGCTTCAATTCCGTGGGCGATCTGCTGCGCTCGCTGGACGTGCGCCCGCCGCGTCTGGAGTTGATGCGCACGGATGATGCGGTGGACGTGGCCGTGCTGCGCCGTCTGGCCCATGAGCCGCTGGTGGAAGAGCGGGCGCGGCGCGTCAATCGCGTGCGCCGCCTGTGGGACGTTTGCCAGCTGCCGGACTACCGCAAGGTCAGCCCGGACATTCACGCCCGCCTCGTGCTGCGCATCTACAAGCATTTGTCGGAGGGCAACGGCACGCTGCCGACGGACTGGATCGCGTCTGAAATTGCGCGGCTGGATCAGGTGAATGGCGATATCGAGACGATTGCGGGGCGGATCGCGGGGATCAGAACCTGGTCGTACATCTCCCAGCGCGCCGACTGGCTGGAAGACCCGGCGCACTGGGCGGGGCGCGCCCGCTCGCTGGAGGACAAGCTCTCCGACGTGCTGCACGAGCGGCTGATCCAGCGGTTCGTCGACCGGCGCACCTCCGTGCTGCTGCGGCAGGCAGGCGGGCGCGGCGCGATCGACGTGGATGTGGACGAGAACGGCTCGGTGGAAGTGGAGGGCCATGCCATCGGCACGCTCTCCGGCTTTACCTTCACCATTGACCCGGATGCCCGCCATGAGGACCGCCGCCGCATGATGGCCGCGGCCGATCGGGCGTTGGGCGCGGAGATGAGCCGCCGGGCCAAGGCGCTGGCGGAGAGCGAAGAGGCGGACATCGGCTTCGCGTTCGCGCCAAACGCGCCCTATGTGCGCTTGCTGTGGAAGGGGGCGCTGGTTGCAACGCTGATCCCTGGCCGGGATGCGCTGTCTCCCCGCGTCAGGCTGGAGACGGGTGCGGCGGCGCTGCCGCATCTGGACAAGGCGGCGGTGATTGGGCGTCTGGAGACGTGGGTGCGGCTGCGGACGGAGAAGCTGTTGAAGCCGCTCTTGCGGCTGGCGGTGCTGGCCGAAGGCGCTCTGGAAGGGAAGGGCGCGCGCAATGTGGGCGGCCCGGCGCGCGGGCTGGCGGTGCAGCTGATCGAGGGGCTGGGTGTGGTGACTCGCGCCAGCGCCGAGGAGCAGCTGAAGGCGCTCAGCCGGGACGAGCGGCGCTGGCTGGCCAAGGCGGGCATCAAGATCGGCGCGCGCCATGTTTTCGTGCCTGCCGCGCTCAAGCCTGCGGCCATGCGCTGGCGCATGGCGCTGTGGGCGGCGGCCAACCCCATGGTCGATGTCTTGCCGGTGCTGCCCGATAACGCGCCGGTTTCGGTGAACGTGACGCCGGAGGTTGCGCCGGTTGCCTATACGGCGGCGGGCTATTGGGTGACGGGCGACAAGGCGGTTCGGGTCGATCTGGTCGAGCGGCTGATGGACGTGCTGCGCGAGGGCAGCAAGGACGGCGGGCCGATCGTGCCGACGGGCCAGCTGGTCTCGATGGTCGGTCTCAATCAGGCGGATTTTGCCCGGCTGATGGTGGCGCTGGGCTATCGCCGGACGATGGTGAAGGCGGCGGAGGGCGAGGATGCCCCTCTGATTGTTGCGTACAAGTGGAAGGGGGGTGCTGCAAATCGCCGCCGCGTGGCGCAGGCTGAGCGCGAGGCTGTTCAGCCTCAGTCTCCGTTTGCGGCGCTTGCGGCGTGGCGGAGCAACTAGTTCTGAAAGGAGAAATGCCTGCATGGAAAACGGCTCGCAGCGGCTGGACAAGTGGTTATGGTTTGCGCGTTTATTCAAGACCCGGAGTGAGGCGGCCGCCGTGTGCAGCAGCCGCCACTTGAGACTGGACGGACGGGTGGTGGACAAGCCGCACGCTTTGGTGCGGGTCGGCTCGGTCATCAGCTTTCCCAAGGCGGGGCGGGTGTTCGTGCTGAAGGTGGAGGGCATGGCGGAGCGGCGCGGGCCTTATGCCACGGCCCGGCTGCTCTACAGCGATCTCAGCCCGCAACCGGCAGGCCCGGCCGTGCCGGATATCGCAACGGACGCAGCAAGGGTTTGACCTTTCGGGCAGGTTCTGGCGGCCTCTGGCGCTGTAACGATGTGGATTTTGAATACTTTGCTGAGATTATCAGCCCATATGGGTGTTGACGGCCCATGGGGGCTTCGCTAGCAGACGGTTATTGAATTAAGGGAGCCGGACTTAAGATGGCCTACGTCGTTACCGACGCATGCATTCGTTGCAAGTACATGGATTGCGTTGAAGTGTGTCCGGTGGACTGCTTCTACGAGGGCGAGAACATGCTCGTCATCAATCCGAGCGAGTGCATCGACTGCGGCGTGTGCGAACCGGAATGCCCGGCTGAGGCTATTCTGCCGGATACCGAGCCTGGGCTGGAAAGCTGGCTGGAGCTGAACGCCAAGTATTCCGCCGTGTGGCCGAACATCACCACCAAGGGTGCGGCCCCTGCGGACGCAGATGACTTCAAGGGTGTTGAGAACAAGCTCGCCACCTACTTCTCGGAGAAGCCGGGTCAGGGTGGCTAAGCCGGTTTTCTGAGCTATCTGCGCATTGTTCCCCGCGTTCGTCTTGAGCGCGGGGCGCTTCACGTTGCATTGCGGCATAAAGGGGTGGAAATTCTGCCCCCTTTGTGTTACATGCTTGCGACAACGTCTAACGTACGAATTCAAACTGTTTTGGCGAAAGCAAGCCAATCCTCTCCCCGGATTTGAGCGGGCCTCCCGCGGCCACCTGCGTGGTCAGCGCGGAAACGGTATGAGTCGTGCTTTGCTTGGACGTTCTGTGCAGAGAGATGACAGGATACGAAGAATGGCGGCAAAATCCCTGAAGTTCGTCGTGGGCGACTACGTTGTCTATCCCAAGCATGGCGTGGGCCGGGTGATCGAGCTTGAGGCCACGGAAGTGGCCGGCACGCAGCTCGAACTCTACGTCATTCGCTTCGAGAAAGAGCGGATGACCCTGCGGGT
>JAEZBH010000340.1 GCA_023427285.1 Pseudomonadota bacterium | reverse complement strand
ATCCGACACCTACACCATCGGTGCGGTGATCCAGCCGTCGTTCCTGCCGCGCTTCTCGCTGACCGTCGACTACTACAATATCAAGATCGACGACTACATCTCGATCCCGGATGCGGTCACGATCATCGATGCGTGCTACGGCACCGAGGGCAACGGCTTCGTGTCGTATGACGAGGCATTCTGCCAGTTCGCGCCCCGCGACAGCGCCGGGCAGCTGGACAACATCCTCACCACGGGTGGTAACCTCGGCAAGATGAAGAGCAGCGGCGTGGACTTCGAGGTCCGCTACTGGGCGAACGTGCCGTTCGGCGTGGACAACGAGGGCCGTCTGGACTTCCGTCTAAGCGGTACGCGCCTCATCAAGTGGAGCCTGAACACGATCCCGTCGATCGCGGCGCTGAAGAACGAGTGCGCCGGCCGGTTCGGCTACTACTGCGACGATCCGATGCCGAAGTGGCGCGGTTCGTTCCGTACGACCTACAGCACCGGTCCGTTCTCGGCCTCGCTGGCCTGGAAGTACGTGGGCAAGGCTCGTGACGACGACGACTCCTGGGATTACATCGTGGAGAAGGTGAAGGCCTACAGCCTGTTCGACCTGGCTTTCAGCTACGATGCCAGCGAGACGCTGTCGTTCACAGCGGGCGTAAACAACCTGTTCGACAAGAAGCCGCCGCTGTTCGGCGACAACCAGCAGCAGTCGAACACCTATCCGTCGACCTACGACGTGTTCGGTCGCCAGTACTTCTTCAGCGCAACGGCTCGCTTCTAATAAGCGATCCATTCGCTGGAATGGTACGAGAGTGGCGGGGAGAAATCCCCGCCACTCTTTTTTGTGTGGAAGAAATAAGGGCGATTTTCTTTCAATTTTCAGGCCGTACCCGTCGTCACGTGCACGGCCCGAAAAAACGAATGGGAGCGCGAGGGTCCAAGACCCTCGCATTCTCTTTTTGGAAGAAAGAAAGCTCAGGCGGGGACGGCGTCGAAGGCGATGGTGGTGCGGGTATCGTCGTCCTCGAACGGCACGGTGCCGTGCCAGGTGTAGGACGGGAACAGCACCAGCTGCCCGACCTTGGGCCGCACCACGCGGCGCGGCGGCAATTCAAGCCCGAGTTCCACCGGCGGTTCGCCGAACTGAATCCAGCCCGCCGTTGAGGCTTGCGCATCTGCATCCATACAGGCGGGAAGCTGCACGTAAAAGGCGGAGCTGATCCATCCCATGGAATGGAGGTGGTTCACATGATGCCCCCCGCCGCCACCCCCACCGCCGCGCAGCCGCACGGACCATGAGCCGGTAAAGCGCACGCGCTCTGATTTGCGCCGCAGCAGCGGATGGGTTGCGTCATCGGGCAGGCGGCGCACGTACTCGCCAATCGCCTTTTCGATCTGGCGTTTGACCGTCTGGATCATCGGGTCCTTGCGGACGAACAGCGAGCCTTCGGTCTGTGTGCCGCCGCGCAGGCTCTGGTCGAGCGGGTGCTGGGCGCTGCGATGCAAGGGCAGCAGCGCTGCCTCGATCATGGCGGCAAAAGACGCAGCATCTGGAACGCCGTCCGGCACTTCCAGATCGAGCGGCATCACCAGCCGGTCATAGTCGTGCAGCCAGTCTTCGCGGGGGTCGTCCAGCATCCGCCATGCGGTGCCGAGATAAGCCCAGGCAAACTGGCTGTCCGGGTTGATGCGCGCCACGGCTTCCGCCTGCTGCGCGGCGGCATCCGGCTTGCGTGTGCGCAGCAGGTGCCGGGCGTAGCTGGCGCGGGCATTCTCATCGCTCGGCAGCGCGGCGATGGTTTTCTCGAACAGATGAGCCGCACGCGCCGCCTCGCCGGAGGCATCAAGGGCCATGGCCTCGACGTAATCAAGAAACGGCAGGTCACCCACAGCGCTGCGGGCGTCCTGAACCGTTGCCAGCGTCTCCTCCCAGCGCTCCATCGGCAGCAGCACGCCGAACAAGGCCTGCCAGAGCGCGACATTTTGCGGATGATCCCTCAGCGCCGCACGCACGCTGGTCGTCGGGTCTTCCGCCAGTTTCTGCTCCCAGACCAGCTTGGCGAGCGCCGTATGCGCGGCAGCGTAGGTGGGCGATGCCCTGGTGATTTGCCGGTAAAGGCTGATGCTGTCTTGGGTTTGCCCCTGATCCAGCAGGACGGAGGCGCGCCCGTCCACAAGTTCCGGGCCACTCATGCCCATCTGCTCGGCCTTGGCGAGGCACTCCAGAGCCGCATCCGGCTCACCGTTCAGCCGGAGAGAAACGCCCAGATTGAGCCAGCACCGCCCGTTGTTCGGAGCCAGCGCGAGGGATTTGCGGAAGGCGGCAATCGCCTCGTCCAGCTGTTCCGTTTTGCGGTAGGCGCTGCCCAGCGACATCCACGCCTTCGGGCTGTTCGGATTGACCGTTGTCGCCTGACGGAGCGCACGGACGGCCTCGGCGCTCTGCCCGGCCCCCATGGCGGTCAGGCCGAAGTTGATCCAGGCATCGAGAAAGCGCGGCTCCTGTGCCAGCGCCTGCTGGTAGGCGGCGAGCGCCTCTGGGGTTCGGCCCATGTCAGACAGCAGGTTGCCCAGATTGTTCAGCAGTTGCGGCTGGTGCGGGCGTGATGCGAGCGAGTCTTGCAGGGCCTGCAAAGCGGCCTCGCGATCGCCCATAGCTTTAAGGGCAAGGCCAAGCAAATGCATGGCGTCAGGCTGATGCGGCTTGGCGTTCAGAACCGACTGGCAGAGCTGCCGGGCCACTTGCGGTTGCCCGCCTTGCAGCGCCTGATGCGCCCGTTGAAGCTGCTGGGCATCGCCGGGTGTCAGGGGGATGTCGTGAACAGGGGCGGGGCGTG